>JBKOZO010000075.1:0-16790 GCA_046725935.1 Acidobacteriota bacterium
CCCGGAGCGGCGACTCCCTCGAGCCGATCAACCGCCAGAGAACGACGAAGCAGATCAAATAGTAAAGAGCGCCGATCGCGATCCAGACTGCAAAGGGCGGCGACCAGGGAGGCTGCCTCAATTGGGCCAGGCGCTGCTTTACGCCTCGACCCGCGAACAGACCCTCGAGCACCGCCGCCCCGAAACTGATCGCGAGCGCCCACAGCGCGCCTCTGTCGATCACGCACCTTCGCCCTTCGCGGTCGCCCCGTCGAGGAACACGGTCTGTCCGACCTCCAGTCGACCGATGCGAGTGACCGCGCCGTAGATTCCGGCGTTGTTTTGGTTCGCGCGCACGACCGCCTTCAGCACTTCCGGTGCAGAAGCTGCCGAGTCAGGATCCAGATTCACCATCAAGCAGCGTTCGTCTCGCATCGTGACGGTGATGGCGGGGGCGTCGTCGCCGTCGTCGAAGGAGAGCACACCGCCCACCCACGCCTCCTCCTGGAAAGGACCCGATCGTACTAAACGCACCACGACATTCGGGCGAAACCGTCGGATGTCCAGGCTCCGCCCTGCGAGTCGTCCCACCTCACGCACCGTCTCGGATGCGATCACGGAGATGCATGCCTCGTCGAAGATGCCATGCTTCAGCTGCATCATCTGCACGGGAGACCCGCATCGACGTCCGACCTCCGCAGCCAGATCCTCCCCGAAGACGAGCAGATCTTCGCCGGTCGGCGTGCGAATGTGCGTCGGAAGGTCTCCCGGAGCACCCTCTTCACGCTGGTGCGGAGTAAACAGCAGCAGGTCGGGAAGCCTGCTCGCCGTGAGCCACGGGAAACCGCTACGGTCATCCAGCCGCCGGAATGCGAGGCGCCGATCACCGTCGAGGCCGTGCCAGCCCAGGTTGGCGGCCTCGAGTCGTTCGCCGCCCATGGATTTCACGGGATACCGAAAGATCGCCTCGACGTATCCGATTTCCTGCTTCACTTCTCCTCCGCCAACCGCAGCAGCTCGTTGACCGCGACGAAGGTGCCGACCGGACGCAGCCACGACAAGCCTACGATGCGCTGCCGCGTCTCCGGATCCGGGTCGATCAAACGAAGCAGACGACGGCCCACTGCCCACATGCCCAGCGCGCCCGTCGTAAGCAGGCCAAAAAACCAGACTGCCGGGACGAACATCAGCCAATCAGGCGGCGGGGGCGGTAGAACGAACGGCAACAACATTCCTAAAAAAGCGAGCGGGATACAGGCGAAGAACAACCCGTGAACGAGCCTGTAACGCCGCACCCGCGAGCTTGGCAGGCGATTCATACCGCGCGGTGAGTCCGCTGCACGCGCGCGTCAGGCGGCTTCAGAGAAGCAGAGGATGTAGCCGTCCGGATCCTCGACTTGGAAGTCCAGTGTGCCCCACGGACGCTCCCCCAGCGGTTTGCTGATCGGAGCCCCGCGACCGACCAGCTCGTCGTGGAGCGCGCGGACCTCGGACACGTCCACGAAGGCATCGAGGTGCTCGCCGGACCTGCGGTGGGCTCGTTCCGCCTCGAGCTTGGGGGCGCATTTGAGATGGATCGGAGCGCCGTCTCGCGACACGCTCGCGTAGAAATCGCCGTACACGAAGTCCGTCGTGAAGCCGAGGCGCTCTTCGTAGAATGCGATTGCCTCACCGAGGTTGCTGACGAGAAACTGCGGAGCCGCTCTCTTGATTGTCGGCATGGCATCAACCTCCCAGGAAGCCGCCTGACCGGCGGCGGGCTACTGGCTCGTGGATTGGCCCTCCAACTGGCGCTTGTACTCCGCCTCGTCGAAGTGACCGAGCGATCTGGAAATGAGCCCGCTTATATCGATAACCCACTCCTCATACCCGCTGATGTGGACGCGATTGCCCGTACCGCCAGGCCCCGTGTTCGTGCCGATCAGGGTCCAGCGGTAAACAAAGCCGGGCCCGTTTTTCTCGATCGCGTCCATGCGCACGATCATGTCGGGGAACGCGGACATGAAGCCACGTGCTGCGGCGGTGATCGCCGCACGCCCGACAGACGGCGTTCCGGCGTTGATGGTGAGCGAGCCGTCTTCAGCAAAGAACGACGCCACTTTCGAGGGATCCTGACAGCACCACGCTGCGGTGTACCGAGATGCAAAGGCCCGGGCGCCGGCGAGATCCACCCTCCTACCTCCTGGAGAGCAGCCGCTGCTCGAGAAGAGCGGGATTGCAGCCCCGATGGGCCGGCGGCGATGGGCGCGTCCGCTGGCCGCGCATGTCAGGCGGCTCCTGCGCGGTCGCCGTGAAAATAGAAACGGTGTCCCTCGAGGTCCTCAACGGTGAACTGCCTCAAACCCCAGGGCTCGTCCTCCAGCGGCTCCACGATCTTGGAACCCAGCGATCGGAACTCTTCGTACGTGGCGTCCCCGCTGCACCCCGCGTGTCAGGCGCGGCGCCCATACATGGCGTACCCGAGAATCAGACACACCGCAGCGACGAGGATACTCACGCCCATGCCGACGATGAGCCACGCCATGGCCATCTCAGGTCGAAAGCGAAGAGGCACGGGCTGCTTGGCTCCGCAGGATCGGCAGCGCAGCTTCGACCGCCAAAGCCAAAGCGGCACGCCAAATGCCGTCATGACGGCTAACGTCTTGCGTGGCCCGCTGTCCAGCTCGAGCGCGAACGCTCTGCAGGAGGGGCACTGCTCATCGCTTGAACCAGCTGGAAGGTCGGGCCACTCTGCCTGGGCTGGGACGTCCAGAAGGGCCCTTGCCTCGGCGAGGTCGGCTTCGCCGACATGAAGACGAATGCCACCGAGGGCTGTCGAGTAGTACCAGGCAACGCCGATCGTTTGCGTATCGTCGAGGACATTCGTAATGCCCGCCGCCTCCAGGCTTGCGCTCGCCACTTCAGCTTCCGAGAGGTCGCGAAACCGGGCGACTATGGCCATGATTCCTCGTCGGCCGCGCCTGACGGCGTGTGACGCCACGGCTCAGAAAGGCCCATAGAACCCATCGAACGTCTGACTTCTGAGTCGGGCCATTCGCTTTGTGAGCATGATATGACGGCCAAGTTTGACACCGCCGCCGAGCAGGGCGATGAGGGCCGTTGCGACCGCCAGGTGCCGACTCTGACCGCGGCAGAGCCACGCCAGGACTCCTGCAAACAGCGAGAGAACCAATTCCAATAGGAGACAAAAGAACGTGCCGATCGCGTAAGGCTCCCAATCGTCGACAAGATCCAGCAACTCCGCATCCGTATAGGGTGCGGTAACGAGCTCCGCTAACCCTCCGAGAGCCACCAATGCTGCGATCGCCAGGAGCACGCCAAGAAGGACTCTCATAGCCTTCCGCGACCTGACGGGTGGCGGGTCAACGGCCCGCGAGGAGCCGAAGGCGACGCGTGAGACCGCCGCGCTCGCGTGTCTGGCGACCGGCGGCGCTCCTTCACTTTCTCGCCTTCAGCCCGGCCGGCAGCAGAAGCTCGCCCGAGTCGTACCAGTTGAAATAGAGGCGCGCGGGCTTACCGCCCTCGTACGAGATTTCGTACACCTCCAGAATGCCTTCACCCTCGAACGGCGAGTTGGGGTCTTGAAGGGGCAACAGGTTCCCACTCGATCGTAATGAACCTCCTGCCCTCCCGGCCCTGAAAGAGAGTTCAGGAAGCGGTATGCATAGTGTGCACCGTACCCAAAGCCGCCACCGACCTGGACCGGCGACTTCTCCGAGTAGCCGTACGAAGGATCCGTGGCCTCCTTGCCGAGCGGCACAGTCCCAAACCGACGACCGATGGCCTCCTCCGACACATTGCTGCGCGTCGTCGAGAGCGTCGCCGGCTGCTTCGAGGAAGCGGAAGAGGACGAACACGCCTGCCCAAGAGCCAGCCATATCAGGAGGCCAACATGACCGAATTGCATGAAGCGATTTCGCATGGCTGCACCCTCACGGTCGCCGGATGGGCCCACCACGCTCGCTCATCTGCTGCTGCTGCGCCTTAGGACACCCAGATCATCTCACCGGTTCCGGAAATCGGGCGGCAGCTAGGCGGAAGTGGCCATATCGCCGAGAGTAACTTCGGCCCCTTCAACGGCATCTGCGTTACTCTCGTGCTGAATACCAGTCCAACACTCGTAGGGCGCGGAGGGTGTTCCACCGGCTCGGCTGGCCCTCGCCCTCGTCTGTCTCGACCGGCATCTTGCCGGGATATCGGGTCTCGAGCGGCCACCTGCCATCGACGCCGCGCTTCGACGAAACCAGCTCGATCGCCTCGGCGACGCGCTCGTCGGGCGCGATGCCGGCGCGACGCAGGTACTCGAGCCCCCGCAGCACGTCGTAATGCCACCACGTCGGGAAGGCGAAGCGCGTCCACGCGGAACCCCCCTTGCGATCTCGCTCGATCACTTCGCCGGTCGACCTCCGGCGGAAGAGGCGGCGCTCGAGGAGGTATTCCTGCCCGCGGAGACGGGCCCCGGTCACCTCCGGGCTGCCCCCGAAGGCCAGCTCGTACTCGAGCAGGGCTTCGAGTACGCAGATCGTGGTGTTGAACGACGACCGAGTCGAGCCGTTGGCCGCCTCGCAGTTCCATCCGCCGTCGGGCAACTGCTCGGCGAGCAGCCGGTTGACGATGTGCCGAACGTCCTGGCCGAAGTAGGCGCCGACCGCCCCGACCTGCCCGTTGATGCAGGGCTCGACCTCGCCGGCGAAGAACGTGTTGTGCTCCGCTTCCTGCGGACCGCATCCTCGCCACGTCACGTGGTCGCGAACGAGACCCACCGCGCGCCGCGCCTCGTCGCTCGCGGGATCGAGCCCCATCTCGCGCAGGAGCGACAAGACGTGCATCGTGGAGTCCCACCCGCGGTTCCACGCCGTCCCGCCCCACCGCCCGTCGGGCGCCTGGAGGCCCAGCAGTCGAGCGCCCGCGCCCTCGGTCGCGACCCTTGCGCGCTCGGCCGCGACCTCGTCGGCGGGCACATCAACCAGGTCGCGCATCACTTGCCAGCGGATCGAAGGGTCGGACTCGAGCAGCCAGCGAATGACCGAGCTGTTTGACGTTGAGACTCGCCGGTTGGCTATAGGCCCCATCTGCTGGTTCCTGCTACGGGTGGTGCGTCAGCATCTCGCGACGGCCCGAAGGCGATGAGCGAGCTCGCTGCAGCCGCGTGTCAGGCGGAGCGTCGAGTTGAGACCTATGACGAAGGCCAGGGTTCTCATGACGTCGCTTTCACGCCTGCGCTCGATCTTCACCTGATCGGTTGACCGATGCCAAGAATGTTGCCTTCGCTGTCTTTGAACCAGGCAGCCTTTTCCCCAACGCCACCGCGCGAAGGATAGTTCCCCGTGATCTCCGCGATACCGTTCTTCGTCTTGAGGCCCGGCAAGTCGTACTCCTCGAACGTCACCCCACGACGCCGCAAGTCCTCAACTACGGATTCAATGTCATCAACCTCCCAGGCCATTTGCGTATGCGTACCGGATGGCGAGCCAGACGACTGAAACAGGCTGAAATGCCCGCTTCCGCATCGATAGCGCACACCCCCCGGTCGCTCCTCGACCGGATCGAGGCCGAGCTTCTCTGAGTAAAATGACTTCGCTCGCTCGAGGTCTCGTGCGGGGATTCTGGCTGAGACGTTGCTGTCTTGGAGCATGGTCACCCCTCATGGAAACGGGATCTGCTATCCGCGGCTGGCATAGTGATCTGCGCCCATGAAATGCAGCGAGACGTACGGCTGATCCCCAACCACCCAGCTGTCATGAGGCACCGCCGGGATGTGGAAGAGGTTCCCGGCTCGCAACTCTACGACCCGACCGTCGTCGAACGCCGCTGTCGCGGCTCCGGATAGGACCATCCCAACGTGCTCGACGGAGCATCGGCTGGCGCCCACGGAGGGTCCCACGTGCATCGACCACTTCCAGCCAGGCTGGTACGTGGCGCGGCCGATCGTAATGCCACCCACGTGGACGACCTCGAAACGCCCTCTTTCGAATTCCCGGATCTCGTCCGGCTGCTCAAACTGTCTGAGAATCACGTCGGGCACGTTCATAGGAACCCTTCAGCGCCCGCCTCACGGACGGCGGGTCGGATTGCAGATCTGAACAAATTCCGACGAGAACCATCCAGGGTTCTCGATCACGTAGCGACGGAGTACCGGACTCTTCGCGACGTGATCCCGAATGTAGGCCTTCCACAAGCTGTCCGGCCACATCTGCCGGTACATCCCCTCTTGCTGGAAGAACCCGTCGAAGTAGTTGGCGAGTAGCTGAGTCGCCGCCATGACGCGAGCGAATTCAGGATCATCCGGACCGAGGTCTTGCCCCTGATAAAAGTACCTGTAGAGGGTGGGATGTTCGAGGATGATCTTGTCGAACTCGAGCTGCCGTGTGGCGACGCCGGCGCTCGACTGGGCGTCGATTGACCGGATCAGAACTCGCAGTGTCCAGACAACCACGCCAAAGCCAAGAGCCGAGACAACGAGCTGAAGAATGGCGACCACCGCTGCCGCGGCCTCAGACGTGATCACCGCGTGGACTCCTTCAAGTCAATGACGTCCAGCATCGTATTCAGGTCTGCTCCTCAAGCGCGCCTCTCAGGCGACGACGAGCACCAGGACGACCTCGGCTACGGAACCCAGCCGGGCAACGCGGCGGCCTGCTTCACCCAGGTCGCCATCTGCGCCTCGTTGAGATCGACCTCGTGGATGTCGATCCAGCGCGCGTCCTTGCCCGTGCCTCCGGGTGGAACGGGGCGCAGCGACGTGCCGCGGAAAAAGGTCACCTTGACATAGTGGGTGAAGACGTGGAACGACAGGAACCAACCCTGGCTCTCGATGCCGTAAAACGGCGAGTTCCACTTTACGGCCTTGTGCACGTTCGGCACGTTGCGCACGACGAGGGCGTCGAGACGCTTTCCGAGGTCGCGCTTCCAGCCCGGCATCGCGGCGATGTACGCGTGCACCGGGGCGTCGCCGTCCGCCTTTGCGATCTGCGGATTGCCGCCCGAGAGTCGGACGACGGCAGCCTTCCGGCCTTCTCTCACCTTAACCGGCTGGGCCTTCGCTCCTGCCTTCCTCGCGGACTTGGACTTGGTGGCCGGTTTGTCTCTCATGAGGGCCTTTCGTGAGTTTGTCACATTGGCGGAGCGGCCGTCGGTCGAGTGGCCGCATGGTGGCTGCACCTGCGGGCCCAGAATATGACTTGACAGGTATATGAACTTATAGGTATATTCGCCGCGCTATGGAATCAGCATTCGCGGTCATCGCGGAGCCGAACCGGCGGACCATTCTGAGTCTGCTGGCGTCGTCGGAGCGCTCCGTCGGCGAAATCGAGCGCCGGCTGCGGATGCCTCAGACCTCCGTGTCCAAGCACCTCCGCGTGCTGCGTGACGCCGGTTTCGTGGAGGCGCGCGTCGAAGCCCAGCGGCGCGTCTATCGACTCCGGCCCGAGCCGCTCATGGATGTCGACGCCTGGCTGGAACCCTTTCGGCGGTTCTGGGCCGACCACGTCGATAAGCTCGAACGCCATCTCGATCGGATGGAGCAGACATCCAGGAAAGGAAAGAAGCGATGAGCAACCGTGAGAAGTACGAGCCCGGCCCCGCGACCGGAGCCGAGGTCCGGAAGGACGCAGATAACTGGACGCTCGTTCTCGTCCGAGAGCTCCGCCACCCTCCTGCAAGAGTTTGGAAGGCGCTCACGGACCCCGCGCATCTCCGCGAATGGGCTCCGTTCGATTCGGACCGGAACCTCGGTGACGTTGGCACCGCAAAGCTCACGACCGTGGGAGCGCCCACACCGCTGGTGTCCGAGACTCAGGTCAAGCGGGCCGACGCGCCCAGGCTGCTCGAATTCAACTGGGGGGGACAGGACATCCGCTGGGAACTGGAGCCGCTGGGAGGCGGCGGCACTCGCCTCACGCTCTGGCACAACATCGACCGTCGATTCATTTCGATGGGCGCCGCGGGCTGGCACATCTGCTTCGACGTGCTGGATCGGCTTCTCGCTGGTGAGCCCATTGGACGCATCGTCGGCCCCGACGCCATGCAGTTCGGCGGCTGGCAGCGATTGAACGCCGAGTACGCAAAGCAGTTCGGCGTTGAGGCCCCCGGTTGGCCGCCCAACGCCCCGAAGCATTGAAGCTTGAAAGGAGAAAGCAAATGGAATCGACCCTGCAGACTCCGGTCCTCTCACCCATGGACCTGATCATGCCCCGCTCCAAAGGAATCGCCATCGGATTCTGGATCTTCACCGCGCTCTTCTGCCTGCAGATCGGTTTTACCGCCTACGCGCAATTGCGCCTGCCGCAGGTGGCGGAGATGTTCACCCACCTCGGCTTCCCCGCCTACTTCCGGATGGAGCTCTCGTGGGCCAAGCTCCTCGGTGTGGTGCTGCTGCTTGCGCCGGTGCCGGTGCGGCTCAAGGAGTGGGCTTACGCCGGCTTCGCCATCACCCTCGTCTCCGCGCTCATCGCCCACTTCGCGGTAGGCGATGGCCCGGAAGCGTGGGGCTGGGCGGCGGCGACCGGCGTGCTCTGGGGACTCTCGTACTTCTTCTGGCGCCGCATGCAGGCCGCGCCGGCGAGCGCCTGACGGCGCGGCTCGAGCCTACCGTTTCTTCGCCGACAGGCCATTCAAGGCCACGGCGGCCTTCACGAGCGCCTTGAACGCGCGAGCGTTGACTTTCTCCCCCTCGTGGATGTCGATCGCCCTCCGCGTGTTGCCTTCCAGGCTGGAATTGAAGAGGCGCGACGGGTCTGGGAGGCTGGCGCCCCGGGCGAACGTGAGCTTGACGGCCTTCGCGTAGGTCTCGCCGGTGCAGACGATCCCGTTGTGCGACCAGACCGGGACCCCCGCCATCGCATTCGACGGCTTCCTCCATTTCCGTTCCTCGATCATCTCGGGGTCGGCTTCGAGGATCAGCGCCCGCATGCGGGCCAGGGTCTCCTCGCGCCAATCGCCCTGGTCGCGGAAACGCTGGTCGATGAGCCGGGAAGCGGGCTTCCCGGTCGTTCGCTCTCGATTCTTCATACCGGCTCCAGCGCCGCTCTCGGAAGCGGCCGAACGAGCATAGCCGAGCCTCGCGGCCGATGCGAGGATCTCCGGCGCATAGGACCCACGGGAGAGAGCCGCACCTCGCGCCGGAGCCTGCGACCTGGGAGCGCGGCGAGCTGCGCGAGTCCGCTGCACCCGCGTGTGAGGCGTCACGAATCCTCGCCCGAGAGCACGGCCTGAAGCCGGTCCAGGTTCTGCTCGTTTGCCGGCTCGACGATGTGCCTGATGCGGGCCGCCACCGCGCTGTCCTCGAACTCCTGAGCCCAGCTGATCGCCGTTCCACCTTGGTGCGCAGCCAGATTCACGGTGAGAAGGTATCGAGGCTTCGACACGTGGTGGATCAAGAGCCTGGACGGCGCATCGAGCTCGAGAAAGACGCTCTCATTCGGATGGTTTGAGCCGTTTGGCCCGTGCATCACGAATTTCCAGCGCCCTCCGGGCTTGAACTCGAAAACCTCGAAGGTGTTGGTGAAACCGCTCGGGCCCCACCAGCGCGCTAAGAGCTCCGGCCGAGCGAAAGCCTCAAAGACCCGCTGCGGTGGATACGGCAGAACTCGATGACTGCGAAAGGTCGCGTCATCCTGAATCGCCGAACTTTGTGGAGTGTCCATGTCACCCCTTGGCTTCAATGCGACCGGTAAGCCGCATGAAACCGCCTTTCGCCGGCGTTACCGCGGTATACGCCTGACCGGAGACAAAATCAAGTACGTGCACGATCGTGCTTCCGATGTGTTCCCGCCATGAGAGAACGACCAGCCCATCGCGAACCATAACTGCCTCATATTCGACCGTGTCGGTGAAGCCTCGATTGTCCCCGGCCACGATCTCCACGGTGAGCGAGCGGTCGGAGTGAATGGTGATCCGTGGCCTGAACGTCGGGAAATGGATCTCAAAGACATGGCCGGCACGAAGCGGCAGTGCGATGCGACCGATCAGCAACCCCATTCTCTAGATTAGGTCAGTCTGGTGACTCTGACGACACGACCCTCCTTGTCGTAGGTCTTCCACTCGCCAGTCTGTTCACCATTGCGAAAGTGGCCGGAGCGCATTTTGGTGCCGTCTTTTCTGAACCATTCGAAATATCCGTCTGGCTTACCACCGACCACGCTTCCTTTGGCCCAAATGCTCCCGTCCCTGTGACGCTTGATGTACCTCTTTCTCGTTCCTAACCTGGCCGGCATGGTCCTCCTCCTTGAAGGTCGTTGAGCAGCAACGCCTGGTTTCGGCTTCAGGCATGGGGTCGCGCCGAAAGCACGTATAACGCCCACAGATTGATCGGAAACGCGAGTATCTGAAAGCCAGCTCTGATGAGACCCCACGCATGAAAGGCGCGAAAGGACGCCTCCGTGGTGGCGCGATCGCGAGGCTTGCGAAGACGCAGCAGCTGCGGCGCCGCCAACACGGTCATGGCTAGCCCCAGAACCGATGCAGCCGCTGCCAGAAAAACCGGCTCCGCGAGCCCTGGGATGACGACAGCGCCGCGGTAAACTCCGACCGCTGCTGCCCCCGAGAGCCCACTCGTACCGAACGCGAGGAGCGGATACCAGAAGCGGCCGTTGCCGAGATCGGCATGACGGCTGTGCTCGGCCCAGATCATCGGGTCCAATCGGCGCCACGCGGGGACCTGCACGAGATAACGGTCGGCACTCGCACCTGCCAGCAGACCGCTCAACGCCGTAGCGCCGACGATGAGATCCAGCAGAGTCCCTGGAGTCACCACCACGTCCTTCGGGAGATGCCGCCGGAACTGCGGCGGGTCAGCGGCTCTCCAAGAGTCGAAGGCGAGTGAGCCCGCTGCACTCGCGTGTGAGGCCGCGACCTGACGCGCCCGCTATGCCAACTCATAGTTCAGCGTGAACGGATACTCGGTTCCGTGGCCGACAGAGGAGCTGCCCTCGCCCCGCAGACCGCGCAGTTGCCCGGTCGCCGAGCCATCGATGACCGAATAGGATTCCACTGCCTGTCCGCCCTCGAATACTCCTGTGCGCTGGAGTACAAACGTCCCGGTCTTCGCGCCGACTCGGCCGACGATTCGTTCGAGTCCGACAAAAACCGCTGTGCCGTCGCTTCGGTACATCATCAGGTATTCGACCTGTCCTTCCCCTTCGATATCCCCTGTGAAGATCTTGGCGACGCCGGCGCGCGTGAGCTTTGGCAGGTCCTGGCCTTCACTGTAGGGCGTTTCGTCCCAGGCCTTGATCGTGAACCGAGCATTCACAGTCTGCTTCATGGATCGATCTCCGGAAATTGGAGGGCGCTAATTCTTACGGACTCCCTTCTAGTGCGCGATAAGCGACTCCGTCGGCATCGACAACGACCGCCGGCGGGTTGCCGGAGAACGGGTGATCAGAGAACACGTCAACGAGTTGAACGCGTCGCTGCATCAGCGGGTCCGCTCCTTGTTCAGACCGCGGCGTGCCTTCCTCGGCTGCAAGCGCCGAAGCCTGGGCCTCGCTATCTTTCCTCTCTCGGCCGCGGAAAGCGCGCTGATCGTAACGTAGTACCCATCCGGATCTCGCAGTGAGAACTCTTTGGTTCGCGTGTTCGGGTTCACATGAGGCTCTTCCTCGAGCCGCGGAACGAGAGTTCGTGCCCTCCGCAATGCCCTCCCGTAGTCATCAACCCGGAAAAATAAGAGAAGACCGTTGCCGGGTATACCGGCGCCCGGACTGATCAAGGAAGGATGGTCCTCGACGGCCCACTCGTGAAGGCAGAGCAGCACAGTTCCATCCGAGTCGAGGAGCTGACCAAAGTAGGGATGCGCTGGAGCGGTCGCCCGCTGGCCGAATAGCGATTGATACCACTTGAAACTGCGAGGCACATCACGCACCCCGATGATCGTCCACGTCCGCTTCATCACGTCCTCCGGACGGCTAGCGCCGCGGCAGCGCCACCTTCGTGGCAATTTATCCCAGGCGCGGCGCGCCTATTTGGTAGCGCTCGTGGCCGTCCGTCTCGGTCTCTACTTCGATCCTAAAAGGAAGCCGAGGTTCCTAACGGCTCCCAAAGGGCCAACGGAACCGCAATCGTGAAGCGCGAGTCCGCTGCACGCGCGTGTCAGGCAATCCCCCGACTGTCGATTACGCCCTTCTCACCGTGAGAGAGGGCGAGACGGCTATCGACCGCAGCGGAATCCGATGCTCTCCGCACCGAATGCGTTCGGTTCCATTGCTCCGTTCACGTAGAAGACTCCCGCGAACGGACCGTTTTGAAAACTCCCACCCCGCAACAAGGCGCCCGGCGGGCCAGTCGTGGCCGCGCCTGAAAGACATTGGTCGTCATCGCTGAATCCGCCCCAGCCCCCGCAGGCCGTGGACCGCGGCACCCAATCCGCGACCCACTCGTAGACGTTGCCGACCATGTCGAAAGCACCCCACGCCGAGACACAGCCCGCGGTGCCCGTCACCCACGGAGTGTTCCCGCTACCCGAGTTGCACGGAGGACCGTCGGGTGTGCTCGCTGCCGCCCGCTGCCAGACCTGGTTCGTTAGAAGGGCTTTACCCGACAGCGCGCAGCCCTCTTCCGCCTGGAACCAGCTAACGCACGCGGTCGGCAACGTCCCCGCCACGGAAGCGGCGTAAACGGGCTCGGTCCAGTTGCCCGTGATCGGAAAACCCGGCGGGAACGGGGCGTGATTGTAGGGCGGAAGGGTGCAGCCAACTTGCGTGGCGCCCCCCGAGGTCAGATCATCGAGGGTCACCGTCCCTTTCTTTATCTTTGCGATGAGTGGCTTGTTGCCGGCTGGCACGTTCCACAAGGATGCTTCGTACTTGTCGACGCAAGTCGGACCGACCTTCACGCTGTCCGGCGGGCATTCGCCTTTCTGCGCCAGGGCGGTGGATGCGACGAGACAACCCAGAGAGAAGACCAAGACGAGTCGGGGAATTGGGGTATTCATATAGGCCTCTTTGACCGTGCACGGATGGACAGCCATCCGGCGCGTTCGGAAGAACTCATATTCTTCTTCCCGACTCCGGTCCTGATCCAAATGCATCAAACCAAGGGACGTGTCGAAAGTGTAAGCCTCGCGGGCACCTTCTTCTGCGATCGGGCGAACTTACGGGGTTTGCTCGTTCAGATCGCGGAGACAGCGCACCAGCTAGGAACCTGATGCCGATTCACCACGGCGTACCTGCCGCGGGAGACGCCACCGCGTACCCCTCCCCTTGTCACCCTTTGCGACGGCTCACGCCGTCTCCTGCTCGAGGTGGTTGGGCGACCTATTACTTCAGTCCCAACAATTGGCCGCTTTCCAGGAGGCGAATCGTTTAAGGCTAGACCTCGAGGACCAAAGGCCGTTCAGGGATGGGACGATTTTCCTCAGCTATGCCTGCAAGGTCTGACGCCACGCCTGAAATGACGCACAAGGCCAAGAACAACCTCGTCGCCTACGGCATCCTCACCGGCATTTGCCATCATCGTCGGAGGGGGAAAGAAGAGCCTCCCTGAATGGGGACGAGGAACAAGTGGCACCTGAGCTCAGCGGATGGTTCGGTCCCGACCCGGCCATTGTCCGGAGAACCCCCAGGATTCGAGCCCATCTCACGCCGTCAATCGAACCGGCACGATGCCGTACTGAAAGCTGTGGAGCCGCTTCTCGACGAGCAGGCGGAGCAGCCCGGTCCTCGCGAGGAAGGGGAGCAGCCGCATTGCCAGCCGGGCCGAGAACCGGTCGGACCCCAGGAACATTCGGGTCTGCTTCCGCTGGTACTCCTGGATGGCGACGATCTCCGGCAGCCTCTCCTCGGCGACCCGGCTGCTGGCGGCGTCGATCTCCGCGGGGTCATTGCCGCGGGTGAGCACCGGGACCAGGTGGTTGGCGGCCACCAGGGCGTCCCGCAGGGCCATGTTGATCCCCTGGCCTCCGTTGGGCGACATGGGGTGGGCCGCGTCCCCCAAGAGCAGCAGGCCGGGCGCCGTCCAGGTCTCCAACCGGTTGACCATGACGTCCAGCAGCACCGGGTGCCTAAGCGCCTCCGGGTGCGACCGAAGGTGGGCGGCCAGGTCGGGCGACGTGCGGCGAAGGAGTTCCTCGGTAAACCATCCCGGGTCGGTGGCCCGCTGCGCCTTGTACTGCCCCTTCTCGATGGTCATGCCGATCCAGAGCCGGCCGTCGGCTGTCGGGATGCCGCCGGTCAGGCACCCCGGTCCCAGCTCCAGCCGCACGGTCGTGCGGTCGGGCCAGAAGTCGGGGAATGGGATCAGGAAGTTCAGGACGTCGAAGTGCTGCGGCGACGGCAGCTCGGTGAAAGCCCCCCGCTTGCGGATCGTCGAGTAACGGCCGTCGGTGCCGATGACGAGGTCTGCCGGGAAGTCGCGCGGTGAATCCGGATTGCCGGCCCGGACCCCGACCACCCGATCCCCCGCTCGGATCAGGTCCCGAGCCACCGTTCCCAAGTGGAGCCGGAAGGGCGGGTGCTTGCGGGCCTCGTCGGTGAGCATGGCGAGGACCGCCGGCTGGGGGATGAAGCAGCCGATGAAGCCCAGCGACTCGGTCGAGAGCCGGGCCCGCCGCCTGCCCCCCTGGTAGAGCTCGATCCTGTTGATGGTGGCCCGGGGGAGCTGCCGGAGCCGCTCGCCGAGCCCCATCTGGTCGAACGCGTCGATCCCACTCGGCTGCAGGCCGTCGCCGCGGAAGGTCCGCTCGAAGTTGGGGTGCCGCTCCAGGAGAGCAACGTCCACCCCGCGGCGGGCGAGCAGGTAGGCCAGGGCCGCCCCGGCCGGTCCCGCCCCGACGATGACTACGCGTCCGACCGCCACGACACACCTCACTTATCAGCCTGGGACGCTAGGCCATCTACTTCTTCGTGGTCTTGCCTTCCAGTACGGTGGTCCAGGTGGCGCCGTCGGACGACGTGTCGAACCTGAAGTTGTAGGCCGTGGCCGACAGCATCTTGATGGAGAGTCTTCCCTTCATGGTTTGTGCGCCCATCCTCGTCACGCTCTGCCAGGTCCACGTGTCGCCGTCCACATTGCCTTTGGCGTGGTCGGCTTCGCCCAGGGTGTTGAAGGAGTCGTAGGTGTACATCTTGTCGTCGCTGTCGTAGCCCATGTACGACGTTTCCGCACCCTTGCCCATGGCGCCGTTGAACTCGGAGTGCGTCACCAGGAAGAATCCACCGTCCATCCACTGGACGTGGTTTGTTCCCGTGAACTTGCCCCCCGAGCCCATGGGCCCCGGCTTGATCTCGCCTTCCGTGGTCCACGTGCCGGCGAAGTAGTCGAGTTTCTTCAGCTCGGGCGCGGGTTTCGGCGTCTCCATCTGGACTCGGGCCGATAAAGGAATCCCAAGCAAAAGCGTCATACAGGTGAGAATGGTGAAACGCCTCTTCATTGGTCTCTCCGTAAAGTGAATGAGAAGTTCAACGGCTCGCGAAGAGTCGAAGGCGATGAGCGAGTCCGCTGCACCCGCGTGTTAGGCCCTCTAGGATTCACTTGACCTTGACTGCAATGGCGATCGTGGGACTCGCCATCGCATGTGCGTGATGCGGGTCTCGTTCCCCCATTGGAAGGAAATACCACACACCAGGGGTCATCCGGCCTAGTTCGGGTAGCTGTTTCATCCGAGTCGGGTCCAGGCCTGCCGCGATCAGGCCCGAGGCGTCAAACTCGTACACAACGCCCTCAGGTGTGCGCTCCGGCTCAGCAGCGAAGTGGACCATCGTACCGAGGCCGCTCTTGAAGCAATACTCTCGACTCGCCGCCGTTTGGTCGACCACCATCTCCGGATTCGAGCGCAGAATACGGGCAATGGCAAGAATTTCCCCCTTCGCCGTGCCCTGAAGTGCAAGAACGTCGGCGTACTCGCGTTTGAGTGTAGAAAGCTCGTCGGCGGCTACCGGCTTGTCGCCGGCGAGGAGCCGTCCGGTCAGGAAAGAGATGAGCGCAGCGAGGACTACGAGGACGACGCGCCGCATAACGCTACCTCCGCATGGTGTTTGAGCGGCCTAACGGGTGGCGGGTCAGCGGCTCGCGAAGAACCGAAGCCGATGCGCGAGTCCGCTGCACCCGCGTGTTAGGCCGCAGTTCGCGGCCGTGAGTAACGAGCCTGCTCATTGGCCTTGAGGCGGCTCCCATAGCTCGACCTTGTTTCCCTCTGGATCAATCACCCAGGCAAACTTCCCATACTCGGATTCGTCAATCCTCTCGAGCACATTGCAGCCTTCTTCCTTCAAGGCCTTGACCAAGGCGTGGAGGTCTTCCACTCGGTAGTTGACCATGAAGGGAGCGGAGCTCGGAGCAAAGTGATTACTTTCTTGCGGATCGATTAACCAGGCAGTTGTGCCTGCAACCGGCTTGCCCTCGGCGTCGGTCCAATCGAAGGCAGCTCCGCCCCAGTCTTGGACCTCGATTCCCAAGTGTCGCTTGTACCAAGCCTGCAGTGATGGAGCGTCTTTGGCCTTGAAGAAGATGCCGCCGATGCCAGTGACTCGTTTCATGTGACCTCCGCTAAGCGGTCGGTAAGAGCAATGTTTCGTCTGCGGCCTAACGTGTGGCGGGTCAGCGGCTCGCGAAGAGGCGATGAGAGAGTCCGCTGCATCCGCGTGTTAGGCGCCCTTTCTCGCCTGCCGAACGAAGTACACAAAGCTTGTGAGCGCGCCTCCGACGAGTAGCCACAATTCCCAGCGTCGCCTCTCGGCCGCGGATAAGGACTTATCCCGTCTGCAGACAATCAGCATCGCCAACGCCAGAACAACTCCCGCTGCAAAGGCTCCGATACCGACGGAGGCCCGAAGGGAATCCGGAACCAGCGTCAGCCCTGTGAACGTCGAGAGCGC
>JBKOZO010000076.1:0-4276 GCA_046725935.1 Acidobacteriota bacterium
GATTTGGCCTGCCCGGGCGGATTCGAACCGCCGACCTACGGCTTAGAAGGCCGTTGCTCTATCCGGGCTGAGCTACGGGCAGACGATGGGATTATCCGCCAGTGAGGCCCCTGGCGTCAGGGTCAGCGACCCGCCCGCACCCACCCGTATTGCGTATTGCTCCGCGCGGCCAGGCCGGACTCGCCGTAGAGCTTACGGAGCCGGTCGATGTAGTCGTCGGGCACGGGCTTGATCCGGGCGGCAGGGTCGACTCCGTAGACGCGGGCGGCGTTCTCGCCCAGGATCTTACGCTTCACGTCCTTCGTCAGCGGCTTGTACCCGAAGCGCTTCGCGAGCGATTCGGGCATCTCGAGACGCTTGAACGCCTCGATCTGCCACTGGGGCGATCCCCACCAGATCGAGTCGGTGCCCCAGAGAACGTGATCCGCGCCGAAGGCGTCGATGATCATTCCGAGCATGTGCGTGCACAGGATCGGAAGCGTGATCACGGTCATCCCAAACGTCGCGCCGAGCTCCATGTAGACGTTCGTCACGGCGGGGTTCTTCTTCTTCCACTCGCAGAGATCCGTGACCCACGGAACCGCCGGCGAGGTGGCGAACTCCGACTCCGCTGCCTTCATCAGCTCCTTGTCGATCCCGCGCAGTCCGGAGTGGTAGACGAGGAAGTTCAAGTCGGGGAAATCGAGCGCCGCCTTCATGATGTCCTTTGGATGGCAGTGCTCGGGCGAGAACCCTGGGGCCGGCAGTCCCTTGTGCGCAGCAACGTTCTTGATCTTCAGCTTCCGTGAAAGCTCGAGGGCCCTGTAGCCGACCTTCTCGTCGTCCATCCACCAGCCCTTGCCGCCGGGACCGAGCGGCTGGCCCGGATATCCCTTCCAGGCTTCGATCTTCAGCGATTCGGCCTGCGCACGCATCGCCTCGAGGCCGCGCGTGCCGAGCTCCGGAGACATCGTACCGTGGCTGACGACGCGCCGCGAGCCGGTCAGCTCGTTGACCCAGGCGCGCGTCTTGACGATCTCCTCGGGGCGGATGATGTAGGTATCAGGCGTCATCTGGGGCAGACCGCTGACGACCGCGACCGTGGTCTCGCTGTCGAGGAAGACCTCCTTGATGTAGTTGAGCCGGTAGAGCTCGTCGAGCGCGATCTTGCGATCCGCAAGCTTCGGGTTCCAGTTGCCCCCGAACTCGCGGACCTTGACGAGATAGTCCAGAAACTTCTGGTCCGCGGTCGGCGCGTTGCGCCGGAGATCGACGTGGTGCGTCTGGACGTCGAAGACGAAGTAGGACGTCTTGTCGCCGGCCTCGGGCTCGAGCAGCTCGGCCGCCTCCACGCGAAAAAAGTTGCCGAAGACGGTGTTCATCGCCGCGAACGCGGCGGCCATGCCGCACGAGGTGCGCAGGAACTCGCGCCTTCCCATTCCCAGCCGCTTCGCGAGGGCGTCGGCACCGTCCAGGACGAGCCGCTCGACGCGGCGCTGTTTCAACGTCTGCGCCGGCGGGTCGTACTCCTCGTTGGAGACGATGCGCGTCGGAACCGGAAGGTGACGGTCGAGGAAGTCGTCCTCGTCGCACTTGCGGATCCATCCGCCGCGAGCCACCGGCAGCGGCGCCCCGGTCGTGGATTTTGGCTCTGGCATCAGGCGAGGATACCGGACCGCGCCGCGCGCGATCCTTGGAGAATCCTCGGCTTACTCGATCTCGACGCCCTCCCGCTCGTCGGAGACCTCCGGGACGTCCTCGCCCTCGCGGACGGCGATCGCTTCGATCCCGGCGACGCGCAGGGACGCGTTGACGCGCGGCAGAGCCGTGGCCTGGAGGCGCTTCCACTCCTCGAGGAGCTTGCCGAGGTTGTCGCGGGCGCCGGCGGCCGCCTGCGTCTGAATCGTGGTCGGAGGCGCGTCGGCGCCTTCGACCGCCGTCAAGAGCGAGGCGAGGAGCGCGTTGACGCCGGCGAGCCCTCCTCCCCGTCCCTCGCCCGACTCCACCTTCTTCGCCGCGGCGTCGGCGTCGCGAAGCGCATCGGCCGCCGTTCCCGAGGCTTTCGCCCGGCGCTCGGCGAGGTCCTTGCGCAGCGCTCGGACGCTCTGGAGCGCGTCGTACGATTCCCCCATCGTCGCGCCGACCTGCTGCTCGAAAGCCAGGCGCTCGGCGAGAGCAGCGTCGGCAACCTTGACCCTGGGATCCATCGTCAGGCTCAGGGGCTTTTCCTCGGCGTGTCCGTCGACCGTCAGCCGCACGGTGTAGCGTCCCGGAAGGGCGAGCGGCCCGCGCGGCTCGATCGGCGTGTTTTCGCCGGCGACGGCCGCGATCGAATACTCGTAGTGGTCGGCGCGGGGGCGTGGAAGGCGCAGGTCCCACTGGATGCGGTGATGACCCGGCTCGACCGACGGCGGCGCGGGCGGATGAATGTAGAGGTCGGTGAAATAGCGCCGCGCGTGGAGCTTCTCGGGCGGGTCGTCGCTCGAGAACGTCCGCACGGCGCTCCCCCTGTCGTCGAGGATTTCGAGCTTCACCGACGCCGCCTTCTTCCCCAGGACGTAGTCGATCGACGCCCCCGGAGGCGGGTTCTTGCCGACCGGAGTCTCGGGAGGAAGAGGCGTGTCGCGGTTCAAGTTCGCCCGGACGCGCACGGCGGGCGCGGGGGCGAAGAGGAACGAGGACGCCCCCGCCACGTCTGAGGAAATCTGGCGCAGGGGCGAGAAGTCGTCGAGCACCCAGAGCCCGCGTCCCTGCGTCGCGATGACGAGGTCGTCGTCCTTGACCTTCAGGTCCCCGACCCAGCACGTCGGGAGATTCGACTGCAGACTCTGCCACCGCGCTCCGTCGTCGAACGACACGAACACGCCGGTATCCGTGCCGGCGTAGAGCAGTCCTCGCTTGACCGGGTCCGCGCGCAACGCCATCGTGAAGCCGGGGTTCGGAAGACCCGCGGCGATCTCCTGCCAGGTCGCGCCGTAGTCCCGCGTGCGATAGGCGCGCTGCGTGAAGTCATCGCGCCGGTGCCCGTCCGCGGCCACGTACGCGACGCCGGGCTCCAGCGGCGAGACGTCGATCGTCGAGACCTTGGTCCACGCCGGGAGCGTCTTCGGCGTCACGTTCTTCCAGGTCTTCCCGCCGTCGCGCGTCAGCTGCACGAGGCCGTCGTCGGTCCCGACCCAGATCTCCTGCGGATCCCGCGGCGAGAGCGTGATCGTGAAGATCACGCCATAGCCGCAGGACCGCGCGACCTCGAGGGAGAGGTCGCCGTCGCAGCCCTTCGCGTTTGGTTGGGCGCCGGAAAGATCCGGGCTCGCCTTCTCCCAGCTCCGCCCCTCGTCGAGCGAGCGCAGAAGGTACTGTGAGCCCGTGTAGAGCGCGTACGGCGGCTTCGACGACATCGCGATCGGGAAGACCCAGGACCAGCGGTAGAGACCCGCGACCGGCCGGCGGCCGTACGTGCTCTCGGCGGCGGGCGAGACGTTGCGAACCTGCGCGGTGCGGGTGTCGAAGCGCGTGATCGTGCCTCCGAGTCCCGACCCGTAGACGATCGCGGGATCGCGCGGATCCGGCACGTCCCATCCACGCTCCTCGCCGCCGACCGGATGCCAGTCGCGGAACGTCAGCGATCCGAAGTCGCTCCGGCTGGCAGCGCCGGCGGTTCCGCTGTCCTGCTGGCCGCTGTAGATCCAGTACGGGAACTGGTCGTCGGTCTCGACGTGGTAGAACTGGCCGGTCGGCTGGTTGTACCACTCGCTCCAGGATTTTCCGCCGTTGACGGTCACGATCGTGCCCTGGTCGGCCGCGGTCACCATGTATTCCGGCCGCTTCGGGTTGATCCAGAGGAAGTGGTAGTCGTCGCCCCCCGGCGCTCCGCGGAAAAACTGGAGCGTCTTGCCCCCGTCGTCGGAGCGGCGGATCGACTGCCCCATCACGTAGACGACGTCGCGGTTCTTCGGATCCGGTGTCACGCGGTTCATGTAACTCGATCCCAGACCCGGCGCCGCGTTGACGTGCGTCCACGTCGTTCCGCCGTCGTCGGAACGGTAGAGCCCGGAGCTCCGGGACTCCTCGCTCCCGTCGGTTGGCGCGGCGTCCACGAGCGCCCACACGCGACCGCCGGGAGAGGCGCCCAGGCCGATGCGTCCGAGATTTCCCGCCGGCCATCCGCCGCCGGAGAGCCGCTTCCAGGTCTTCCCGCCGTCAGAGGATTTGTAGAGGCCGCTTTCCGGGCCCACCATCGGTTTGAAGTAGGAGAGCCAGGGATAGTTCCTCGCCTCCCAGAGCGACGCGTAGACGA
>JBKOZO010000077.1:0-13386 GCA_046725935.1 Acidobacteriota bacterium
CGCAGCTTCTTGAGCGCCTCGCGGGAGGAGTCCATTCGGGGATCGAGCGCGAGAGCCGCCTCGTAGCAGCGGATCGCGGATTCGCGGTCGCCGCCCGCGGCGTACGCCTCACCCAGGCTGTCGTGGGCGTTCGCGGATTGGGGCGCGGCCTCGACGGCGAGGCGAAAGACCTGAAGGGCTTCGGGCACGCGCTTTTCCCCGAGCAGGCGATAGCCCAGTGCGATGAGCTCCGGCTCGGGATCGGCCCAGGCGTTTCGGGGATTCGCCTTCCACGCGGCGAAGGCCTCGGCGGCGGCGGACCTCCTTTCCGGCGTGACCATCTCGTAGAGGATGTCCGACAGGGGCTTTGCGGGAGAGTAGGAGATCGCCGCGGCGAGGGCGGGATCGACGTTGGCGCGGTAGTCCTCGAAAGTCAGGTCCGCAGTGACGTCGGGCGCCTTCCACGGCCGCTCGTCCCGTTCGTCTCCCTGCCACCAGAGAGACGAGACGCGGACGGTGATGCCGCTGTTCGGCAGCGTGATCCTGCGCGAGTCGCCGTAGGCGTTGACCTTCCCTCCGGTCGGCTCGCCGATGAAAATCGCCTCGGTGTATTTCTCGAGATCGTTGACGAGGAACTGGGCGGCAGACCAGGTGCTGCGGCCGATCAGGACGAAGAGTTTTCCTTTCTGATCGACCTTGTCCGACTTAATGATAGCGAGGAGCAGCGGGCGGTTGAGCCCGCCATCGCCGCCGCGGTTCAAGCGCAGGTCGAGAATCAAACGCTCGACCGGGTTCTCCTGGACGAAGGCGAAGAGGCGCTTCGCGAACGCATCCACCGTTTCCGACTCCTTGTTGCCGACCTGGTTGAACTGGACGTAGACGCTCCGCGAGTCCGGCAGGTAGCGGAACCAGAACTTGTCCTTCGGATCCCGGAGCCAGAGCGGGGATCCCGCGCCGCGCGCGTCGACCCAGCCTTCCCGCAACACCCAGCTCGTGTCGGTGTCGGGCGGCAGCAGGTCGGCGAGTCCGGCGGGGTGGAGCACGACAGCCTTGCGGCGTCCCCGGAGCTCGAGAGTGAACGATGCGTTCTCCATGTCGGTCACGAGGCCGAGGGCCCCGACGACCTCCGGCATCGCCAGCAGCGCCGGCGCGAAGAACTTCGCGTCCATCTCGTTGTCGCGTCCCACGAGCTCGCGCGCCGCGGCATATGCCTGTTCGGCCGAGGCGTTTCCGATGCGGACGACGCGCGCTCCGACGAGCTCGGCGTGCTCACGCGCGGCCGCCCGGATGAAGAGACCGTCGCGAAAGAGATACAGCTTGATCGGGTACGTCCGGAACCCGATCTTGGGGTCGCGGGTCGGCGCGACGTTGGTGTGGCCGTCGCCGACCGTGGCGGCGATCCGGGCCATCTCGACGATGATCTGGTGCCGCTCGAGTGCCGGGATCCGGGCGTCGAGGCTCGCGACCGCGGCCTCGAACTGCTCTCGCGTCATGGCGTGGAAGAGATTCCGGTGCCGCCGCGGCATCTCTTCGGCCATGGCACGCACGTCCTCGCGCCACTTTGGTACGTCCTCGGCGGGAATGGGCGAGGCGCCGGAGGGAGAGAGGGTGGCGACGACGAGGAGCGTCAGGACGGCGCCGGCGAGTCGTGACACGCGGGTTCGACGCCCGAGTTAAGCCGCGGCCTCGCCGTCCCGGACGATCCGCCCGTCGCGGATCTCGACGATGCGGCCGGCGCGGCGGGCGAGCGACACGTCGTGAGTGATGACCACCAGCGTCGAACCCTGCTGCCAGAGCTCCGAGAAGAGCGCCATGATGTCGCCGCCCGCGGTGGTGTCGAGGTTACCGGTCGGCTCGTCGGCGAGGATGACGTCCGGCTGCATCGCCAGCGCCCGCGCGATCGCCACGCGCTGCATCTGGCCTCCGGAGAGCTCGGTCGGTTTGTGCTCCATGCGATCGCCCAGGCCGACGCGCGCCAAGAGCTCCGCGACCCGCTCGCGGCGTTTCTTCGGCGGAACTCCTCCGAAAAGCAGCGGCATCTCGACGTTCTCGAACGCCGTGATCTGGGGCAGCAGGTTGAAGCCCTGGAACACGAACCCGACCCGCCGGTTGCGCACGTCGGCGAGCTCGTCGCGCGTGAACTTCGACACGTCCTCGCCTCCCAGGCGGTAACGGCCGTCGGTGGGCGTGTCGAGACAGCCGATCAGGTTCATCAGCGTCGACTTTCCGGAACCCGAAGGCCCGACGATCGCGACGAACTCGCCCTTCTCGACGGCGAGGTCGATGCCCTTCAAGGCCTCGACCTTGACCTTGCCGGTGTCGTAGACCTTCCGGATGCCGGACATGTCGATGATGTTCTCGGTCACGGGCTCCTCCGTCTTCATTCGTACCGAAGGGTCGAGGCTGGATTGATCGACGCGGCGCGCCGCGCGGGGAAGTAGCCCGCGAGAAGGCCGCAGGTTCCGAGGATCGCGATCGTCGCGAGGCCGATGGGCCACGACAGCGTGGGCCGGCCCATGAATTCGAGGACGTCGTTGCCTTCGATCGGCAGGTACGACAGGCCTGTCACGATCACGATCGCGATCAAGGCGCCGAAGAGTCCGCCGACGAGCGTGTAGACCAGACCCTCCAGGATGAAAGGCCCGGTGATCCATCCGCGGCGCGCGCCGAGGGCCATCTTCACGCCGATCTCCTTGGTGCGCTCCTTGACGACGGCGTACATGATGTTGGCCACGCCGACGCCGCCGATGATGAGCGTCAACGCGCCGATCACGCCGAAGAAGAGCTCGAGGCCGATCATGATCTTCTCCGACATCTTCTGGCCCTTGACCGTGTCCCAGAGTCCCCACACGCGGGGGTCCTCGGGGTCGAACCCGAGGCGCGGCCCCATCACCTCGTTGAAATGCTTGAGCGCCGCGGGCATGTCGTCGGATTTCTTCACGCGGAAGACGACGACGTTCAGCCGGTTCTCCTTGTCCCCCAGGACCGCCTTGAACGTGGACTGCGGGATGACCGCGTGCTGCGCGTCGGGGCCTCCGTACGTCGAGGACTGGCGCTTGCGCTGCATCACGCCGATGACCGTGAAGGGGGAGTTGTTGATGAGGACGGTCTTCCCGAGCGGGTCCTCGGGGCCGAAGACGTCCTTGGCCATCTCGTTGCCGAGGAAGACCACGCGGCGCTTCTCGTCCTCGTCTGAAGGATTGATGAAACGGCCGCGCGGTTTGGGGAAGTGCTTGCGCGCGTCGCCGTAGTCCCAGCGCGTGCCGATGACGCGGCCGTTGACGGTCTTGCGCCCGTAGGTCAGCGCGGTGCGCCACGACGTCCATTCGCCCCAGATGGCGTCGAGCTCCGGCAGGCGCTCGCGCGCGTAGTCGATGTCCTCCAGCTTCGGGCGGATCGGCCTGCCCTCGGGCAGGCCCTTGTAGGGCTTGGACGTCTCGCCGGGCCACATGATCGCGAGGTTGTTCCCCATGGCCTGCTCGTTCGACAGCATCTGGCGCTTCAGGCCCTCGCCGAACGCCAGCAACATCAGGATCGTGACCGTTCCCCACGCGAGCGACGCGATCGTCAGCGTGGCGCGCTTCTTCTGGAGCCGCGCCGACGATAGGAAGAGCTGGAGGATGACCGAAAAATCGCGCTTCATCGCCGGCTCAGGGCTTCATCGCGACGTCCAAGAATGCTGTGTCGGCGAACAGGGATCGTCATAGCTTCATCGCGACTACGGGATCCAGGCGCGAGGCGTCGCGCGCCGGGAAGTAGCCCGCGAGGAGTCCCGTCAAGCCCAGGATCGCGGCCGTCATCGCGGCGACGGAGAGCGAGAGATCCGGATCGCCGACGAACTCGGTCACGCCGAACTTCGGGAAGACGGCGCAGACGGCGAAGGAGATAGCGAATCCGAGCGCGCCGCCCATTCCGGTGATCAGAAGCGTCTCCAGCAAGAGCTGCCGCAGGAGCCAGCGGTCGCGGGCTCCCAGCGCCATCTTGATGCCGATCTCTTTGGTGCGCTCCTCGACGACGACGTTCATGATGTTGGAGACGCCGATGCCGCCGACGATCAACGTGAAGGACCCGATGATCCCGAGGAAGAGGCGGAACGAAAGGAAGAACGTGGCGAAGAACTTCAGGTTCTCGGTCGTGTCCCAGACGGAGAAGGCCTCCTTGTCGTCGGGGTCGAAGCGCTGCCGCTGCGCGATGACGCGGCGGACGTCGTCGGTGACCTGCTCGGTCTCGCCGACGGCCTTCGCCTGGTAGATGAGGTTGTCGACCCACTTCTCGCCCGTGATCGCTCGAAACGTCGAGCTGGGGATGAAGCCCTTCTGGTTGTCGCGCCCGCTGTAGCTCGAGTTCTGGACCTTCTCGGCGAGCACGCCGACGACGAGGAACGGCGAGCCGCCGAGCATCACCGTCTTGCCGACCGGCTTCGCGTCCTTCCCGAATACGTCCTCGGCCATCTTCCAGCCGATGAAGAGCACCCGCCGCTGCTCGTCCATGTCGCTCGGGTTGATGAAGCGGCCGCCCTTCTGCGGAATCAGGTTGCGCATCGGCCCGAACTCGGGCGAGACGCCGGAGATGTCGATGGCGATGGTCTTCGCGCCGTAGTTGAGCTTCAACGTCTTGGAGTACTCGCTGGAGATCATGTTGAGGCCCCGCGCCTCGCGGCGGATGGCCTCGACGTCCTCCTCGTTCAGGCGGATCTTGCGTCCCTTGCCGAGCCCTTCGAACGGAATCGAGGTCAGGCCCGGCCAGGCGATGCAGATCGCGTCGCCGATGCCCGAGCTGTTGACGATCATCTGGCGCTGCAGGCCCTTGCCGAACGCCCCCAGCAGGCTCACGGACACGGTGCCCCACACGATCCCGAACATTGTCAGAAACGTGCGGAGCTTCTGGCTCCGCAAGTCCCGCCACATCTGGCGCAGGGCGTCGCGCACGGAGAGCATGGGCCGCGCGCCGCTCCTAGTCGACCGCGGACGTCAGCTTCTTGGGCGGCCGCTCCAGGACCTTGGCTCCGAGCGAAAGGCCTTCGGCGACCTCGACGTTCAAACCGTCGGAGATTCCGAGCTTGACCGCGGTCTTCTTCGGCGGATCCTTGGGCCTGGCGGCCGGCAGCTCGACGAACGTCTTCTTGCCACCGTCCTCGAAGATCACGACGCGTTCCGGAATCGTCAGCACGTCCTTCTTCTCCCGGATGATCAGGTCCGCGTTGGCCGAGTATCCCGCGCGCAGCGTGACCTTCGTGCCGGGATCGAGCTCGATCTCGATGTCGAAGAGCGTGGCGCCTTCCTTCTGCTGCGCTTGCGGCGCGATGCGCGAGACCTTTCCCGTCACGACGTCGGTTGGGAGCGCGCCGACCTTGATGCGTGCCGGAAGGTCCACGTGGAGCTTGCCGACGTCGATCTCGTCGACCGTTCCTTTGAAGATCAGGTCGTTCATGTCGGCGATCGCGGCGAGCTCGGTGCCCGGCTGGTACGAGGTCAGCGGCACGACCGGCTCTCCCGGGTTGACGGCGCGCGTCAAGACGGTGCCCGCGGCGGGCGCGCGGATGATCGACTCCATTCGGACGCCCTCGGTCTGGATGTGGCCCTCGCGGGTCAGGCCGCGCTGCTGCTCGGCCTTGGCGAGGGCGACCTTGGCGAGCTCGAAGGCCTCGCGCTTGACGTCGAGGTCGGACTTGGCCACGACGCCGCTCCTGTTGAGCTCCTGCGACCGCTCAAACTCGGCCTTGGCCCTCTCATAGGACGCGCGCGTCGAGTCGAGCTGGCGGTCCACGTCGGTCAGCTCCTGGGGCGTGGGGTCCGGCGCGATCTCGAAAAGGGCATCGCCGACCTTGACCTTGTCGCCGACGTTGACCATGCAGCGCTTGACGAGTCCGGAGATCTTCGACTTGATCGAGAACTTCTGCCGAGGCTGGATCTGGCCGACCGCCAGGGCCTTCTCCGTGACGGACCCCTTCTCGACCGTGACGATCTTCTGCTCTCCGTCGGCTCCCTTCCCGCTCCGGGTGAGCGCGTAAACGGCCACGGCCGCGGCCAGCAGGACGGCGAGAAGCAGCAGGGTTTTGAAGAGCTTCGACATGCGATCCTCCGAAGACCAGAAACGGCGGAAACGACCGCTCACGGCGACCTCGCAACCTTCCATAGGGGGTTACGCAGCCCGCCGGCAGAGGTTCCGCAGGTTCTAGTCAGATGACAGACGGCAGACCGCGGACGGCAGTCGGTGCCTCCCAAGGCCATCTGCAGTCTGCAATCTGCGGTCTGCGACTCCCCCTTGAAGATCGGATATCTTTCCGACAGAAGGGGTTGCGCGTGATCCGTGACGACCGGGTCTACCTCAGAGCGATCGAGCGGGAAGACCTCGCCCGCTGTCACCGGTGGATCAACGACGAGGCCCTGACGGCGACGCTGGCGCAGCGCTATCCGGTTTCTCTGGCTCAGGAGTCGGACTGGATCGAGCGCGCGGCCCGGGGACAGGACCCCTCGAAGCTGACGCTGGCGATCTGTCTCGCCAAAGACGGCCGGCACATCGGCAACTGCGGCCTAGAGGCCATCGATCGCGACAACCGCACCGCGACTCTGGGCATCTTCATCGGCGAGGCGGACTTCCGGGGCAAGGGACTCGGCGAGGAAGCGGTGCGGGCGCTGTGCCGGTACGCCTTCGACGAGCTGGACCTGCGAAAGATCCGCCTCGACGTGTATGCCGTCAATCCGGGCGCCGAGAAGACGTATGCCCGCGTCGGTTTCCGCCGCGAAGGCGTCCTCCGCGAGGAGACGTTCCGCAGAGGCAAGCCCGTGGACGTGATCCGGATGGGACTGCTGAAGGAAGAGCTGCGGGCGGGGACCGCCGTCCACCGAAGGCAGACCCACGGCCGTAGGCAGCGCCGGCCATCCGGGCCGGCGCTCACCCCCGCCCCTACGGTTCGTAGGGGCGGCCCTCGCGGCCGGCCGAAGGCGCGGCGGTCGTGACCGCGCCCGAGTATCGCTTCCTTTCGGAGTGGAGCGTGCTCGGCACCGTTCACGAAGTCTCCGACGTTCTCTCGGATACGCGGGAGCTGCCGCGCTGGTGGCCCTCGACGTATCTCGAGGCGGAGGTTCTCGAGGAAGGCGACGAGAGGGGCTTGGGCAAGCGCGTCCGACTCCACACCAAGGGCTGGCTGCCGTACACGCTCCGCTGGGAGCTCGAGGTCACCGAGTCCCGCCATCCCAACGGCTTCTCGATCGCGGCGAAGGGAGACCTCGCGGGGGTGGGGACCTGGACGTTCGAGCAATCCGGCGCGTGGACGCTGGTGCGGTACGACTGGCGCGTCCGCGCCGAGAAGCCGCTCCTGGCGGCGTTCTCGCCGGTGCTGCGTCCGGTCTTCGAGGCCAACCACCGCTGGGCGATGGCCCGCGGCGAGGAGAGTCTGGAGCTGGAGCTCGCGCGCCGGCGCGCGGCCACGCCGTCCGAGAAGGCTCGCATTCCGCCGCCGCCCATGCCGACGACGTCGCCTCTGCCGCTGCTGGCGGCCGCCGCGGCTCTCGGCGCCTTCGCGGTGGCGCGGCTGCTCGCGGGGCGGCGCCGGCGCCGCCGGAGATTCGGGCGCAGGGGGTGGAGATGAACTGGAATGCCCTGTTCGGAAATTGGAGCGCGGACCTGCATTTTCTGGGCGGGGTCGCGCTGGCGATGGTCCTCGGATCGCTCATCGGCCTCGAGCGCGAGTTCGCGGGCAAGCCGGCGGGCCTGCGCACGCACATGCTGCTGTGCGGGGCCGCGGCGCTCCTGACCGAAGTCGGCCTGGCGATGGTCCACGATTCGATCGCCGCGCCCAGCCCGTCGCTGCGCGCGGACCCGGTCGTGATCGTGCAGGCCGTTGCGACGGCGGTGGGATTCATCGGAGGCGGAACAATCCTCCGCCACCCCGAGACCGATCGCGTGGAAGGCCTGACCACCGCCGCGTCTCTTCTGTTGACGTCGGCGATCGGCGTGGCGGCGGCGAGCAGCCGGGCCATCCTGGCCGTCGGCGTGACGCTGCTGGCCCTTCTGGTGCTGCGCGGCGTCCGCTGGGCCGAGGTCAGGATCGGCAAGCGAAAGACCCGCTTGCATTGACCGAGCGGCTCCTTCGCCGCGGAATCGGCCGGCTCGACGCGGCGGCGCTCGTGGTCGGGTCGATGATCGGCTCCGGGATCTTCATCGTCTCGGCGGAGAGCGCGCGTCGGCTGGGCTCCTCGGGCTGGCTCCTGGCGGCGTGGGCCATCGCCGGACTTCTCACACTCACGGCCGCGCTGTCGTGCGCGGAGCTCGCGGCGATGCTGCCCAAAGCCGGCGGGCAGTACGTCTTCCTCCGCGAGGCCTACGGTCCGCTGGCGGGATTTCTGTTCGGCTGGGCGATGGTTCTCGTCATCCAGACCGGCACGATCGCGGCCGTCGCCGTGGCCTTCGCGAAGTTTCTCGGAGTGCTCGCGCCCGGCGTGACGGACAGCCGCTGGCTGGGTCTCGGGCCGCTCGCACTCACGCCCGTGCGCCTGACGGCGATCGCGGTGATCGTCGTGCTGACCATCGCCAACGCGACGGGCCTTCGCGCCGGAACCGCGACGCAGAACGTCTCGACGGCGGCGAAGCTCGCCGTGCTCGCGGCGCTGGCGCTGGGCGGCGTCCTCCTCGGCCGCGCGCTTCCCGAGACTCTCGGAGAGGCGGCATTCGCGCCCGCGGGCCTGTCCTTCGGGGTCGTTCTCGCGACGGCGATGGTCGGGCCGCTCTTCTCCCAGTCGGCCTGGAACAACGTGACGTTTGCCTCGGAGGAGGTGAAGGATCCGGCCCGGACGCTTCCATTCGCGCTGCTCGCGGGTTGTCTCGTCGTCACCGTGCTCTATGTCTTGACCAACGCGGGTTACGTGCGCACGCTCGGGATCTCCGGCATCCAGCACGCTCCCGAGGATCGCGTCGGTACGGCCGCGGCCGAGGTGCTGTTCGGAGCGGGCGCCGCCGGAGGGATGGCGGCGGCGATCATGGTCTCGACGTTCGGCTGTGCGAACGGCCTGATCCTCTCCGGTGCGCGCGTGTCCTACGCCATGGCGCGCGATGGTCTCTTCTTCCGGCGGCTGGCGAGCCTAAGTCGCGCTGCGGTTCCGACCGCCGCGCTCTGGCTGCAGGCCGTTTGGGCGTCACTTCTGGTCCTGACCGGCACGTACTCGCAGCTTCTGAAGTACGTGATCTCGGCGGATCTGCTCCTCTACGTCCTACTGGTCGTCGCGGTCATCGTGCTGCGCCGACGGCACCCGGAGTGGCCGCGGCCGTTTCGCACGCCGGTGTATCCCTGGCTTCCTCTCTCTTACGCCGCGGCCGGCGTGGCGCTGATCGTCCTGCTCCTCGCCGGCAACCCCGCGACGACCTGGCCGGGCTACGCGCTGCTCGCTTCGGGCGTGCCGATCTATTTCTTGTGGAAGCGCCGCGCTTAACGACGCTGCGCGATGGAGCGCTCCTCGTCGAGCACACGAGCCTGCCCGACGACGAGGCGAACCGCGCCTCCGTGCGCCTGGGCCGGGAGCTCCGGGCCGCGCAACTTACGGGCCTGCTCGACGCGATTCCCGGCGCGCGGTCGCTTCTTCTGCTGTTCGAGCCGGAGAAGTTTGCTTTCGAGGGTCGTGCCGAAGAGATCGCGAGGGAGGCGGGGCGCGAGGAGTCCGGCGACGAGACTCGCGTCCACCGCATCCCGGTCGTCTACGACGGAGAAGACCTCGCCTCCGTCGGCGAGCGAAACGGACTCGGACTCGAGGAGATCGCGCGGCGCCATGCGGGCGCGCCCTACCGCGTCGCGTTCGTCGGCTTCGCTCCGGGCTTCGCGTATCTCTCGGGGCTTCCGCCCGAGCTCGCCACGCCGCGCCTCTCGTCTCCCCGCGCAAGGGTTCCGCGGGGAAGCGTGGCGATCGGCGGACCCTGGACCGGAATCTATCCGTCCGAGTCGCCGGGAGGCTGGCGCCTGATCGGGCGCACGTCGGTGCGGCTATTCGATCCGCGGGCAGATCCTCCCTCGCGTCTGCGAGCCGGTGACCGCGTGACGTTCGAGGCCGCGCGGCCGGACGAGCTCCCGGCGCCTCCCGCGGAGCCCGCGGCGCCCGCGCCCTCCGGCCGACCTCTCTTCCGCGTGGTCTCGCCGGGCCTCTTCACGTCCGTCCAGGGCGCGCCGCACAACGGTCTCGGATCGTTCGGCGTGCCGGCCGGCGGGGCGATGGATCCGGTTTCGCTCGATGCTGCGAACGCGCTCGTCGGCAACGTCCCCGGCGCCGCGGCGCTCGAGATGACGCTCGCGGGGCCGGAGCTCGAGTGTCTCGAGGACGCGATCCTCGCCGCGGCGGGCGCGCCTCTCGACGTCTCGATCGGAGGCCGGCCGGCGCCATTCGGAGAAGCCTTTCGTGTCCGACGCGGCCAGCGCGTGCGGTGCGGGCGCACGTCCGGCGGCGCGCGCGCGTACCTGGCGGTGCACGGCGGCTTCGGTCGCAGCCTTCCCGGAGAAGCGACGAAGAGAATCGCGCGCGAGGAGGTGCTCGCGGCCGGCGACTCGCCCGCGACGGCGGAATCCAACCGCGCGCCGACGGTCCCGCTCCCCTCGGAGCTCCGGCTCCGCGTCGTGCTCGGGCCCGAGGCCGACCGATTCCCTCCGAACGAGATCGACCGCTTTCTCGGAACCGCCTGGCGCGTGAGTCTCGAGAGCGATCGCCGCGGGCTGCGCCTGGACGGGCGTCCACTGGAGACGCGGGGGAAAACCGAGATCCCTCCCGCGGGCATGCCCCCGGGAACGATCGAGGTGCCCGGCAACGGCGTGCCGATTATCCTGGGGCCGGACGGGCCCGTGACGGGGGGCTACCCTCGGATGGCTTCGGTCATCGGGGCGGATCTGCGCCTGCTCGGTCAGGCGCGGCCGGGAGACACGCTCCGTTTTGTTTCCGTCTCTTTGCACGAAGCGCACCTTGCGAGGAGTAGGATGAGTCTCCCTTGAGCATCGACCTGAACGCGGACGTCGGCGAGGGAATGGACGATGCGGCTCTCCTGCCGTTCGTCACGTCGGCCAACGTCGCGTGCGGCCTGCACGCCGGCGATCCCTCCGTCATGGACGGGACGGTCACGATGGCCCTCTCGCGCGGAGTGCGGGTCGGGGCCCATCCCGGTTATCCCGACCCGGAGCACTTCGGCCGGGAGCCGATGGAGATGTCGAGTGACGCCGTCGAGAACCTGGTGCTCTACCAGATCTCGGCGCTCGACGGTTTCGTTCGCTCGCGCGGCGGAACGCTCACGCACGTCAAGCCGCACGGCGCCCTCTACCACGCGGGCGCGCAGTTCCCGGACGTCGCGCGCGCGATCGCCGAAGGCGTGCGGCGTTTTCGGACGAGCCTGGTTCTCGTCGGCGCCGCCGGATCGATGCTCATCGAGGCGGGACGGGACGCGGGGCTCGAGGTCGCCGAGGAAGCGTTCGCCGATCGGCGCTACCAGGCGGACGGAGCGACCGTGCCCCGCGGGCAACCCGGGGCCGTGATCACGGATCCCGACGAGGCCGCGGAGCAGGCGGTGCTCCTGGCGCGGGACCGCGTGGCGGTTGCGGCCGGCGGCACGCGCGTGAGCGTGCGCGCCGATACCCTTTGCCTGCATGGCGATACGCCCGGCGCCGAGTCGATCGCGCGCCGCATTCACGAGCGCTTCCGGGCCGAGGGCATCCGAATTGCACCCCTGGAGCCCGGACGGGCATCCCGGCGCGGAGAGCACGTCATCCCGCCGGGCTAGCCCGGGTTTCGACGAGCCGCACGCATGAGCACGATCGACGACGAGACCGGCGAAGAAGCGCGGAGCTTCGGAGACCGAGTGGCCGCCGCGGCGAACGCGACGGCCTCGCTGGCGCGCACACGCCTGGCGATCTTCAAGGAAGAGCTCTCGGTCAAGGCGGCGCTCGCGGGCAAGGGCATGGCTGCGGCCGCCGCGGCCGGCGCGCTCGCGGTCGCGATGATTCTGATGCTGGGCGCGCTCCTGGTCGCTCTCTTCGCGGCTCTCTTCCACAGCTTGATCCTGGGAATCCTGGCGGCGCTGGTTCTCTACGGCGTCGCTGCGGGCGTGCTGGGGTGGATGGCCTGGAAGGCGCTCTCGCAGGTCAAGCCGGACGACTTTCCGGTCACCTCCGCCGAGATCGAAAAGGACTTCGCTGCGATGCGCTCGGCGCTGGAAGCGGATGATCTTCCCGATGACGACGACTTCGTGCCGCCGGAGCCCGACTCGGGACAGGTCGAGGACCTGGAGCGGCGGCTGCGCGCGGGGGCCGAATGAATTCGCACGAGGAGCGGCTGGCGGCGCTGTCCCGGCGCGCCGCATGGGAGCGCGAGGATCTGGCGACGACTCTCTCGGAAATCCGCTCCGAGGCGGTCGCTTTTCGCGAGCGCTGGGGGTTTGCGGGCCGCACGGCCGCCGGCCTCGCCGCCGCGGCGACGGCGGCCTGGAAACTCTTCGGCAGAAACTCACTCGCCGCGCGGGCCGGAAAGATCGCGTCGGCCGCGAGCCTGCTGCTGGGCATCGGAAAGGGAGTGAGGCGGCTGAGGAGATTCTGGTAGCGCGCCAGGGCCGTGCGCTTATCCCGGCAGCGCCTGCAGGATCCTCTTCGCGATCTCCTCGTATCCTTTTCGGTTCGGGTGGTAGCGATCGGCGCTCAACCGGTCGGCCCGCCCCTGGAAGAGATCGAAGGTCGGGATGACGAAGACTCCCGGGTACGACAGCGCCGTCTCGGCGGCGATCGCGTTCCACTGCAGGATCACGGACGATCCCAGCCGTCCCGGTCCGCTCTCCGCCTGCGGGCCGCCGCCGAAGGGATCGTAGAGGCCGAGCACGCCGATGGGAGCCGAGGGATTGGCCTCGCGCAGCGCCGAGAGGATCGCGCGCAGATTCCCGGCGTAGTCGCGTCGCGCCTGGGCCACGGCGTCCGCGGCCGCGGAAGGGGAGCGCGCCGCGCCGGCGGCGGCGTGGGAGAGGTCGTTGGCGCCGGCCGAGACCAGGATGAGGTCGGCGTTCGCGGCGAGGCTGCGCACGTTGGACGACACGGCGTTGGTCCGGATCTCGCCGGATTCGAGTCCGTTGACCCCGAGGTTCGTCAGCTCCGCCTTGCCGCGCTTGCGAAACTCCTCGAGCACGTCGACGGCGAATCCCCTTCCCGTTTCGTCCCCCGTGCCGCGGGCGAGCGAGTCGCCGAGCACGAGGATGCGCGCCGTGCCGTCGGGCGCGTGCCGGGGCGCGGGCGTCGCCGCCGGGGGAGGCGCGGCGGAGAGGGGCTCGCCGACCGAGCCTCGCAGCGCGAAAAAGAGGCCTGTCGCGAAGAGCGCCGCCGCGGCGGCGCCGACGGTCAACGGCAGCGTCCAGAGCCAGAAGCGCGACGGCGTGCGGGCCATGACGGGGGCGATGATACGT
>JBKOZO010000078.1:0-25579 GCA_046725935.1 Acidobacteriota bacterium
TGGATGAAACCGCCGGCTATCCCATCACCGACCACGGGCTGATGCTCGACCCGGATGGGCGCACGGTGTGGCGCCTGCCGGGAATGATGACCGACGGGCTCGGTCACGTGTACACGATCGGCGACTGGTGGACCATCCCCGGCGATGTCGGGACCTGGCGCTACGACTGGAACGGCGGAGACGAGATCTACGAGCAACTCCCGCGCGGCGAATTCTTTGGCGTCGCCAACGTAACGATTCCGCCGCCCACGCCCATCGACCTCTCGATCACCGGCTCGGATGCCCCCGATCCCATAGGGGTGAACGGCACACTGACCTACACCATCCAGGTGACCAACAACGCCGCCACGGAAGCCACCGGCATAACGGTGTCCGATCTGTTGCCGGGAAACATCACCTACGTCTCGGCGACGGCGCCCGGGGGTACTTGCAGCAAGTTCTCCAACACCGTCACCTGCCAGATCCTCAGCCTCGGCGCCGGTGCTTCGGCGACGATCGCCATCGTCGTCAAGCCACTGGCTCCAGCGGCGCTGACCAACACCGCCAGTGTGACCGCCAACGAAACGGATCCCGACACGACCAACAACTCGGCCACGCAATCAACGACGGTGACCGACACGGTCCAACTCAGCGCGACGGCGTATTCCCTGGCCGAGAGCGGCGGAGTTTTGTTGGCGACCGTCACGCGCTTGGGCACGGGCCCCATTTCCGTCTCGTATGCGACCGGGGACAACACGGCGTCCGCCGGGTCCGACTACACGGCGACCTCGGGCACACTCGCCTTTGCGGCGGGGGAGGGGTCGAAAACCATCAGCGTAGCGATCACGAGTGATACGGCGCCCGAAGGAAACGAGGCCCTCAATCTGACACTGAGCTCACCGGTAGGCGCCTTGATCGGCCGGAACAACAGTGCCTCGCTCACGATCCTGGACGACGACGTTTACACGCCGCCGACCCTGAATTTCAGCGCCTCGGACTTCACCGTGGGCGAAGCCACCGCCACGAAGTCTATTACCGTGTCGCGGACCGGCGACGGCACCGGCACGGTGACCGTGACCTGGAGCGCGGCCTCCAACACGGCGACGCTGGGCGTCGATTTCAGCGCGGCGGGCGGCGTCCTGACTTTTGGTCCGGGAGTGACGAGTCAATCCTTTACCGTGAGCGTGACGAACGACACGGCGGCCGAAGGGAACGAAACCGGCTACCTGATCCTGAGCAATCCCACCGGCGGAGCCCGGGTGGGGACCTCCGGGATCGCAACGCTGACCATTCCCGACAACGATGTTTCTACCTCGGGATTCAAGTTCAGCGCCACCAATTTCGTGAGCGCCGAGAGCGGTTCGAAGGCAATCACGATCTCGCGCACCACGACCACCGCGGCGCAGTCGGTGACCTTCACGACCAGCGACGGCACGGCCGTGGCCGGGAGCGACTACACGGCCGTGACGGCGGTTGTCAGCTTTGCCGTGGGCGAAGGTTCCAAGACGGTCAACGTCCCGATCCTGGCCGACGCGATCGTCGAAAGCAAAGAGACCGTCAATTTGACGCTGAGCAATCCCACCGGCGGTGGCACGCTCGCCGCGCAGCGGACGGCCATTCTGTTCATCACCGACAACGACACGAACGGCTCGCTGCAATTCAAGAGCGCGACCTTCTCGACCGGCGAGGGCACTCCGACCGCAACGATCACCGTGACGCGGACAGGCGGCACATACGGCCCGGTGGACGTCAGCTATGCGACCGGCGACAACACGGCGACGGCAGGCTCGGATTACACGGCCAGGTCGGGCACCCTGAGCTTCGCACAAGGGCAGACGAGCAAGACCTTTACCGTGCCGATCCTGAACGACTCGGCCCCCGAAGGGGTGGAGAGTCTCAACCTGACGCTTTCGAACCCGACCGGTGGCGCGACCCTGGGGCAGGCACGCAGGGCCGTGCTCATAATCACGGACAACGACTAGCGCCGCCAGGCGGTTCCAACAGAAAGAAGAGACGTAGACTCCGGGACATGACCGGCCGCGCCCCGGCCCTCGTATTCACCGGTTTCCTGCTCGCCGCGGCCGTCCTGGCGGAGGAGGAACCGCTGCGCATCGGGCGGATCACTGTCACAAGCCTCGACGTCTTTGCGCCCGAAGAAGCCCAGCGCGGATGGGTCTACCGCACCGCGAACAATCTCCACGTCGGAACCCGGCCGGACACGATTCGGAAGTTCCTCCTGTTCGAGGAGGGCGATCCGTACGACCCGACGGTCCTGGCTCAGACCGAGAGAAACCTGCGTCAGCTCGACTTTCTCAAGTCCGCGCAGGTCAAGGCGGGCAAGCCCCACGACGGCGTCGTGGACGTGGAGGTGGTCACGCAGGACGCCTGGACCACGGAGATCGCGCTCTCGGCCGGGTCTGCCGGGGGAGAGACGCGGTGGGGCGCAGGCATCGTCGAAGGCAACGTCCTCGGCCGGGGCAAGCAACTCGCCCTGTCCTATGCCGACGGCTTCGAGCGCACCGACCGGCGCATCGAGTTTCGGGATCCCGCCCTCTTCGGCTCCTACTGGTCGGCGTCGCTGCTCTACGCCGACAACTCCGACGGCGGACAGCGCCGTGTGCGGGTGTTCAAACCGTTCACCTCCGTCCACGACCGGCTCGCCGCGGAGGCCCTCTGGGACGACCATCGGCTGGAGCAGAGGATGTACGCCGACGGCGAGATCGTCTCGGAGTTCGCGCACCACCAGGAGATCGCGAACCTCTCCGGGGGCACGTCGATCGCGTCTTCGTCGACCGGCGCGCAGCGCCTCTCGGCGGGTATCCGATTCGTCAAGGACCTCTTCGCGCCCGTCGCCGGCGCGCCGGACGGTGCGCTTCCCGCCAACCGCGAGTTCCGATATCTCTACGTCGCGTTCGAGAACTTCTCCATCGACTATGTCTCGCTCGCGTTCGTCAACCGCGACCTGCGGGTCGAGGACTTCAACCTCGGCCGCCGGGTCGCAGCGTCGGTCGCGCTGTCGCCGAAGGCGTTCGGCGTTCCGGCGACGACCGCGGCCGTGGCCGGCGCGGTCGAGCAGGGCTGGCGACTTCCGGGCGTCGCCTTCGCGAGGCTGGCGGCGGCCTTCGAGACGCGCCTCGATGGCGGCCTCCAGAACGCGATCCTGACCGCGACGGGGTCGGTCGTGATCCCGTGGCGGTCGGCGCTCGCGCAGACGACCGTGGCGCGCGCCGTGTTCCAGCAGGGATGGAACCTCGACGGGGACGTCCAGTTCTTCGCCGACGGCGACCACGGGCTCCGCGGCTATCACCTTTACGCCTTCGAGGGCGACCGCCGCTTCGTCCTCAACGTCGAGCACCGCGTCTTCGGCGGCTTCGAGGTCCTGCAGCTCTTCACGCTTGGGGCGGCGGTGTTCGTCGACACCGGGACGGCCGTGCCGCCGGGCACGCCGCTGAACTTCGCGTCCTTGAAGACCGACGCCGGGGCCGGCCTGCGCGTCGGGATCGCCCGCGCCGCCCGGAACACGGTCCTGCGATTGGACTTCGCGTACGCGTTCGACACGGACCCGCAGGGCCGACGCGGCTGGCTGGTGTCCTTCTCGAGCGGACAGGCCTTCTAGATAGAGAGGTCCCAGGTCTTTGGCCTTAAGTGCGCAGCCGAACCAGGAAGTACGCCGCGGCTAAACCGAAGAAGACGTTCGGCGACCAGGCGGCGAGGGCAGGAGGGAGCGACCCCACCTCGCCCAGCTTCATCAAGAAAGCCGAAGCGACCAGCGCGAGGATCCCCAATCCGATGCCCACGCCGATTCCCGCCAGCGTTCCCCGGCGGCCGACGCGGAACGCGAAGGGCGCCGCGAGCAGGGTCATGATCGGAAGCAGCGCGGGCTGGGCGAGCTTGGCCTGGAGCGCCGTCTCCAGGCCCATCGTGGCGTACCCGCTCGCGCGCAGGTGTCGCGTCAGGCGCTCGAGCTCCCGGAATCGCATCTCCTCGGGCCGGCGCTTCTCGGCCGTCACGGACTGCGGCGGATCGCCCTCGACGAGCTTCTGCTGAAAGGTGGCGTAGTCGGAGGCCTCCCCGTTCCCGGCAAACGTCCGCGACGCGCCGTCGGCCATGGCCCAGGCGTGCCCGTCCCAGACCGCCTCCCGCGCGTCGGTCCGGCTCTTGAGCCGGTCGCCGCCCTCGAGCTCGAACACTGATACCGCCTGAAGCGCATCGCGCCGCGGGTCGCTGTCCTCGCGGAACCAGATCTTCCCGTCGCGCGCCAGGTACCAGTTCCGGTCGGCCGCCGTGTGCACACCGTAGTCGGCGGGGCGCCCGTAGATGGCGTTGCGAAAGCGGGCCTGCCTCTGCTCGGCGAATGGCAGCACGTATTCGCCGACGGCGAAGGACAGGAGGGAGGCGAGGGCGGCGGCGACGAAGACCGGAAGGACGAGACGGTAGAGCGACACGCCGGAGGCCCGGAACGCCGTGTCCTCGTTGTTCTTGGAAAAGACGCCGAGGCCCGCCAGCGTGGCCAGCAGGATCGCGAAGGGCGCGATCTGGATGGCGACCGACAGCAGGAAATAACGGTAGAACCCCACGACCGCGCCGGTCGGTGGGTTGTGCCGGGCGACCTCGTCGAGCTTGTCGGCGTAGTCCACGACCAGCGAGAGAAGGATCGCCGACGCGAAGACGAAGAAGAGTGCCGTCAGGAACCGCGCCAGCACGTAGCGGTCGACGTGGCTCAGCAGGCGGAATCGCCGCGAGAGCGGGATGGCGGCCCACAGCCGCCGCTCTCCCGCGCGAGCCGCCTGCGGCGTCTCGGGCCGCGGCGGGCCCGCCGGCGCCTTGCCCGGCCCCTCGGCCTTCCAGAAGTGAGCGGCGAGCCCGAGGAGGAGCAGGAGGATGTTCGGAAGCCAGACCGCCAGGGCGGGGGAGAGCCTTCCCTCCGTCGCCCAGGTCTCTCCGCTCGTCAACAGGATGTAGTAGCCGACGAGGACGGCGAGAGAGAGCGCGAAGCTTCCGCCGCGGCCTCCCCGGCGCAGGCGCCTCGCCAGCGGGATCCCCACCAGCGCGAAGGCCACGCACGCGGCCGGAATCGCGAACTTCTTGTGGATCTCGACCAGCGCGAGACGGCGGTCGGGATCGGACGCGGAGAGCTTCCGCGCGCTGCGGATGAGCTGCGAGAGGGACTGGGAGCGAAGCCCGCGCTCGACCTGGACGCGGCCGCCGGTAGAGATCTCGCCGGCGAGGAGCAGTCTCTGCGAGGCGTTCCGGCTGACCCGGTAGCGCGCCGGGTCTTCCGGATCCCGTTCGTGGACGGTCGACCCCACGAGGTCGAGCCAGAGCCGGTCGTCCTCCAGGGTCAGCCCGCCGCTCCTGGCGACGATGACGCGGTTGGGCGCCTCGGTCTCGTCCCCGAGCTTCAGGAAGACGCCCTCGAAGCTGCGGCCGTCGGGGGCGACTCGGTCGAAGAAAAACGTGATGCCGGGACGAGGCTCGCGGAAGGTCCGCGGCGAGACCACGTTGACGATCGAGGTGGCCGCGACCCGGGCCATCGAGGATTGCAGCAGCGCGTTCGCGGGCGGCAGGACGACCGTGTAGAGGAAAAGAACCAGGGCCGTCGCCGCGGCGGCGGTCATCAGCACCGGGCGGTACAGCGAGGAGGGGCCCACGCCGCACGCCGACATGGCCGTCAGCTCGGAATCCGCGGCCAGGCGGCCGAGGCCGATGAGAACGCCGAGCAGGAACGCCATGGGCACCGTCAGGACGACGATCCACGGCAGAGACAGGAGCACCAGCCAGGCCACTTCCTTGGCCGGGGCGCTGCGGCGGACCGCGAAGTCGGCCAGCAGGAGGATCGTCCGGATCAGCAGGACGAACGTGTACGCGGCGAACCCCAGAAGAAAAGGCGGCCAGATCTCGCGAACGACGGAACGAGAGATCAGGCGCATGTGGGCATGTTACGGGACGGTGCCTATGGGCGCGAGGGGAGCGTGACGCCGCGGATGTTATGTAAAGTCGGCCGGATCCACGGCGACTGGTCGGGCCGACCCCGATGGCCGACTTTACATAATATATCTTATCGGACGTTACGGGTGTTCGGCCTTTCGGCCCGAAAGATCGTCGCGAGCATGGTGGCGACCATCCGTCCACCTTCCCGACCTTCGCCCTCGTGGGCGAAGACGTCTACAGCCGCCACGGTCAGCGTCCGACCAGCCTTCAGCACGCGGGCTCGCGCGACGAACCAGCGGCCCGCAGCGGGACGGCAGCAGTTTCGTCTTGAACTCGATCGAGAGAACCTCGCTTCCTTCGGGCATCAGGAAGTACGCGGCATAACCGCACGCACTGTCGGCGATCGCGATGACGACCGTGGCGTGGAGGTAGCCGTGCTGCTGGGTCAGTTCCTCGCTGTACACGAGGGCGATGTCGACCTCCCCGGGGGCCACGCGCTCGAGGCGGGCGCCGATCGTCCGCATGAAAGCCCGGGCGGCGAAGCTTCTTCGTACGCGTTCCGCGAAACCAAGGTCCGGCGCGGAGAGATCGGTCATCCGGCTGGATCCAAGCGGCCTACTTGCGCTTGAGGGACAGCTCGCCCGACTCCAGCTGCTTGACGATCTGGCGCAGCGTGTCGATCAGCTCCTCGCGGTTGACGCGCGACTTCGCGAACGCGATGTCGAGCTTGAACGGTCCGTCCTTGGGCCGGTAGACGAAGTGGAACTCCTTCGCCTTTCCCTTCGCGGGAGCGGCTCCCTTCTTCTGGTCGCGGATGTCGTCGCGCGTCGAGCCCGAACGCACGAGCTCGATCGCCTCTTCCATCTTGCGCCGGTCGCCGAGCTTGGCGATCTCCAGCAGCACCGATCTCGCGTCGATGTCGGCGCGCCGACATTTCTCACGCAGGTCCTCGGGGATGTCGAGCAGCGACATCGCCTCGGTCACCGACACGCGCGACTTGCCGACGGTCGACGCGATCTTCTGCTGCGTGTAGCCGTGCCGTTCCGCGAGCGACGCGTAGCCCGCGGCTTCCTCGAAGGGATGCAGGTCGCGGCGGTGGAGGTTCTCGACCAGCGCGATCTCCATGACCTCGTTGTCCGGCACGTCGAGCTCGATGCAGGGCACCTCGGCGAGCCCGGCTTCCATCGCCGCGCGGAAGCGTCTCTCCCCCGCGATGATCCGGAAGCGCCCGGACGGCATCGGCCGCACCAGGATCGGCTCGAGGACGCCCTTGGACTCGATCGACATCCGGAGCTCCTCGAGATCGCCGACGCTCCGGCGAGGCTGGTCGGGATTGGTCTCGATCTCGTCGATCGCGATCTGCCGTCCGAGCGACGGCCCGAAGCGCTCCGACAGCGACTCCACGAAGTGGGAGTCGTGGCGCATGTGGGATTCCATCGGCAGGCCTCTGCGCTTAGACACGGGAAAGGACCTCCTCGGAAAGGGAGTAATACTCGGCTGCCCCGCTCGAGCGCGGGGCGAACGTGAAGATCGACTCCTGGTGGGCGGGGCTCTCCTCCAGCCGGACGCTCTTGGAGATCGTGGTCTTGAAGACCTTGGCCCCGAAAACCCCCGCGATCTGCCGGTAGACGTCCTTGCCCAGGACCGTGCGCCGGTCGTGGAGCGTGATGACGACCCCGAGGATCCGGAGGTTGGGGTTGGGCCGTGCCTTGATCTTGTCGATCGTCTCCAGCAGGTCGTCGGTCCCCTCCAGGGCGAAGTACGAGGACTGAATCGGGATCAGGATGTGGCTGGAGGCCACCATCGCGTTGACCGTGATCATCCCCAGGGTTGGAGGCGTGTCGATCAAGACCGCGTCGTAGGAGCGTTGTACGCCGTCGATCTTGTCGCGGAGGCGAAAATGCCCGTCGATTTCCCCGAGAAGCTTCGACTCGATCTTGGCCAGGGAGATCCGGGCCGGGGCGATGTCCAGGTTCTTCACGCCGGAGGGACGGATGACGTCGGACAGCTTGACCTCGGGGTCCGTGAGCACGTCGAACATGGACTTTTCCACCGAGCGGCGGTCGACGTACGACATCGTGCTGTTGGCCTGGGGATCCAGGTCGATCAGGAGGGTCTTCATGCCCTTCTGGGCCAGGGCGGCGGCGAGATTGATGGCGGTGGTGGTCTTTCCGACTCCGCCTTTCTGGTTCGTGATGGAGATGATCACCGAGTCGGAGTATACGTTTCTCCAGCGAGATCGGGCGACAACTACATCCTGTATTTCCCGAGCTCGTCGGGGCTCGCCTCTTCGAGCCACTTCTTCAGGCGATCCGGATCCTGCTCGCTGCCCTCGGCGCGCAGGTTCCGGCTCTTCTCGAGCACTTCTTCCTCGACGAAGATCCCGGCCTGCGAACGCAGGGCGAGGGCGATCGCGTCACTGGGCCGGCTGTCGACGGACAGCGTCGAGTCTCCGCGCGTCAGGTGGATGCGGGCGAAGAACGTGTTGTCGCGCAGGTCGTTGATGACGATGCGATCCACGCGGGCGTCGAGCTCGGAGAGAAGGTTCTTCAGGAGATCGTGCGTCATCGGGCGAGGGGTCGAGACCTTCTCCATCTCCAGCGCGATGGCGTTGGCCTCGAAGATTCCGACCCAGATTGGGAGGAAGTGCCCCTTCTCGGTGTCGCGCAGGATGACGACCGGCATGTTGGAAACCGGGTCCATCAGGAGGCCTTTGATTTCCATTCGGACCATGGGGCGCCTCCTTCGCCTACGCGGCGAGCCTTCCGGACAACGAGTTGGGAAGGCCGCGGGTGACCCGAGCGAGGACGTACTCCCCCGCCGCCGGCGATGCCGCCCCTTCCTCGAAATGGACAATCCGGTTGCACGGGGTCCGGCCGGTGGCCTGCCCCTTCTTGTTGGTTCCCTCGACGAGCACCTCGAAGTCCCGGCCCACGAGCGACTCGTTGATCGCCCTCTGGATCCCGGTCTGCAGATCCAGCAGGCGGTTCAGCCGTTCCGCCGACACCGGCTCGGGCACGGCGGTCTCGCTGCCCCACCGGGCGGCGGCCGTCCCCGGACGGGGCGAATAGCGGAAGCCGAAGAGGCTGTCGAATCGGACCTCCCGGACCAGGTCCAGCGTGGCCTCGAAGTCGGCTTCGGTCTCTCCCGGGAACCCGACGATGAAGTCGGAGGAGATCGCGATTCCCGGAACCCGCTCGCGGATCGCGGCCACCAGGTCTCGGTACTGCGCACTGGTGTATCGGCGCTTCATGCGGGACAGGACGCGGTCCGAGCCCGCCTGCGCCGGCAGGTGGAGATAAGGCGCGACGGCCGGGACCTCCGCGATCGCGGCCACTAGATCCGCGTCCACGAACCGGGGGTGCGACGTCAGGAACCGAAGGCGGCGCAGGCCATCGACCCGGCCCACCCGGCGCAGCAGCTCGCCCAGACCCAAGCCTTCGGCCGAATCCCGGTACGCGTTCACCGTCTGGCCGAGCAGCGTGACCTCGGTGAAGCCGCGGCTCGTCAGGTGGCGGACCTCGTCGACGATCTCGGAGGCCTTGCGGCTCCTCTCCTTGCCCCGGGTGAAGGGGACGATGCAGAAAGTGCAGTACTGCTCGCACCCCTCGATGACCGTGACGTAGGCCTGGAATGCCGACTCGCGAGAGATCTGGCGGAACTGATAGGCGGGATCCTCCTCCGGCAGCTCCAGGGCCAGGGCCCGCCGGCGCTCCCGGCGCGCCGCGGATACGAGCTCGCCGATCGACTCGACCTGTCCCGTGCCGGCCACGAAGTCCACCCAGGGCGCGCGCTCCAGGATTTCCTCGCCCGAGACCTGCGCGACGCAGCCGGTCACGCCCACGACGAGGTTCGGGTCTTCCTGCTTGCGCCGAGCGAGAACGCCGAGCTCGCTGAAAACCTTGGCCTCGGCCTTCTCGCGGACGGCGCAGGTGTTGAGCAGAATCACGCTCGGAAGATCGTCGCCGGCGGAGCGGGAAAGGCCCATAGCCTCGAGCTGCCCGGCCATGCGCTCGCCGTCGAGAACGTTCATCTGGCAGCCCCAGGTGTGGACCCGGAAGGTCTCCGGTCGGCGGCCGTGGGCCGGCAGGGTCGGGATCGCCGTCTCGCTCATTCGCGAATCCACCCCGGATATGCCCCCGCCCTGCGCGCCCTCTCCGGCAGGTCGGCCAGGTCCTTCTCCGCTTCGGAGAGCTCGAGCCTGGCCTGGTCGAGCTCGGCGCGCGTGCGATCCCAGGACGGCTTGATGACCCGGTCGCGATACTGCCCGTCGTCCCAGGCGTAGAAGTCATTCTCGAGCTTTTTGGCCGCGGCGGTGAGCTCCTCGACGCGAAGCTTCCCGTCCTCGACGCGCTTGCGAGCCTTGCGTGCGGTCTCGCGCCAATCGGCCTCCGTGCCGCCTGTCAGCGAGCCGTCGGCGGCGGGAACCGGTGTCGGAGCCGCGCCGGCCGCGGGCGCGTGGGGCGTCGGAGCGGGAGCGATGCGAGAAGTCGAGACCCGGCCCTTGTCGGGGTTGGTCACGAGCGAACGGTTGTCGATCGTCAGCGTGCTCTTCTCGGTTTTCTGTGAGTTCACCGCCTGCGCGGCGCGAACCGGATCGGACACGCTCGCGCCTCCCTCGGGCGTAGGCGCCGGCGTGGCACGCGGACGCCCGAAGCCGCCGGAGAGCTTCGGCCTTGGCGTGGGCGTGGGGGTCGCGGCAGCGATGGCGATTCCCGCCGCAAGTCCCCAGATCGCGACGACCTGGGACCTGAGACCTGGAACCTGGGACCATTTTTTCATGGCGCCGTGGTGCCTTCCCTTCCGTAGAGGTCCTCGAGACGCACGACGTCGTCGAGCTCGGGAGAGGACACTTCGACGAGAACGCACGGGCGGTCGGCCCGCATGCGGTGCTTCACGCGCGGGCGGATCCGGTACGACTCGCCCGGCTGGAGCCTCCGTTCCCGCATCTGCCCTTCCTCTTCCACCAGCAGCACCACCTCTCCTTCGAGAACGTAGAGCGTCTCGTCCTTTCTTTCATGGTACTGCAGCGAGAGGCTGTGGCCCGCCGATAGATGCAGGAGCTTTCCGGCGTAGCGTTCGTTCTCGGCGAAGATCTCTTCGCGTCCCCAGGGCTTCGGCACGACTCTCATGCGGTTCCTCCAAACAGGCACTCGACCTCCTGAGGCTCGGATGCTTCCAGCGCCCGCTCGGCGAGCTCCCGCGCGCGGCCCGAGTCGATTGAGGAGAGGTGTTCCTTGACTGCGGGAATCGCGACCGGCGTGACGGAAAGATCGGTGATGCCGAGGCCCACGAGCACCGCGGCTCCGATGGGATCCCCGGCCAGCTCTCCGCAGACAGCGACCGGCTTTCCCATCGCGCGACCCGCGTCGACGACCATCCGCACCATGCGCAGCACCGCGGGATGGAGCGGCCGATAGAGCGAGGAGACGTCGGGATTCGCGCGGTCCACCGCCAGACCATACTGCGCGAGGTCGTTGGTTCCGATCGAAAAGAAATCGGCCTCTTCGGCCAGCCTCTCGGCCAGCAGCGCCGCCGACGGCACCTCGATCATCACTCCGAGAGGGGGCGTGGCCACTCCGACCTTCGCCGCGACGGCGCTGAGGGCCGCGCGGGCCGCCTTCACCTCCGACAGCGAGGTCACCATCGGCAGGAGGATACGCAGCTGTCCCCGGCGCGAAGCCAGGCAGAGCGCGGTCAGCTGTTCCTCGAAGAGCTCCGGGTGCGCCAGGCAGTAGCGCAGGCCCCGAAGGCCCAGCGCGGGATTCTCGCCGGGCGCCGGACCGATGCCCTTCTCTCCCCCGAGGTCGTACGTCCGGACGACGACGGGATGAGGCGCCGCGGCGGCGAGAAGAGTCTCGTAGGCCTTTCGCTGCTCCTCGACTCCCGGCGAGCGCGGCAGTGCCCGCAGATAGAGGAACTCGGAGCGAAAGAGACCCACGCCCTCGGCCCGGAAGCGCTCGAGCGCCGGTATCTCCTCGGGCAGCTCCAGGTTGGCCCGCACGGCGATGCGCAAGCCGTCAGCCGTGGCCGCCGCGCGCGCCGTCCGGCCACGCAGGCGGCGGCTCTTCTCGCGGTCTTCGCGGACGCGTTCGAGGCTCTTGCGAAGGCGCTCCTTGGACGGATCGGCCTCGACCACGCCGCGGTCGCCGTCGACGATGATCGGGCGCTCCGGCGAGACGTGGTCGCAGAGTCCGGGGATCCCGACGACCGCCGGCAGCCCGAAGGACCGCGCGATGATCGAGGCGTGCGACGTGGGACCTCCGCGCTCGAGAGCCAGTCCCAGCACGCGCCGCGGATCCAGCCGCGCCGCGTCCACCGGCGACAGCTCGTCGGCTACGAGGATGGATCCCCGCGGAAGCTCCACCGAAACGGGTCCCTCTCCACCGGCCAGCTGCGCCGCGATTTCCCGCGCCACGTCGGTCAGATCGGCCTCGCGCTCGCGCATCGCGGTCGAGTCGGCCGCGGCGAGCCGCTCGCCCAGCTCCCGCGTCACCTCGGCCAGGGCCCACTCGGCGTTGACCCGGTCGCGGTGGATGCGGGCGGCGATCGCCCCAAGATAGGTCTCGTCCTCGGCGATCAGGCCGTGCGCCTCGAGGATCGCCGCGAGCTCGGATCCGATGTCCCCCTTGGCCTCGCGGGAGTGGCGGGCGAACTCCTCCGCGGCCTTCGCCGCGGCCCGGCGCAGGCGCCTCTCCTCGCCGTCGACCTCGTCCGGATCGACGGCTCGCCGGAACGCGGGCAGCCCGCCGAAGCGGATGATGACGGCGCGCCCGACGGCGACGCCCGGGGAAACCGAGAGGCCCTGAAGCATGGCGGGAACCCCGGTCGCCTTCTACTCTTCCTCGTCGAAGCTGCGGGCGATCAGGTCCTCGACCGCGGCGAACGCGGCCTTCTCGTCCTCGCCGGACACGGCCAGGGTGATCCGCGTCCCCTGCGACGCCGCCAGCAGGAGGATGCCGAGGATGCTCTTGCCGTCGACCTCCTCGCCGTTCTTGCGGATCTTGACCTCCGACTTGAACCGGCTGGCCGTCTGGACGAACTTGGCCGCCGCACGGGCGTGGAGACCGAGGCGGTTGCGAATGGCGAGCTCGCGCTCGATCACGAGTCCTGGTTCTCCGACACGACCTCGGGTGCGACTTCCTCGGCGAGCAGGTCGGAGGCCACGTAGATCGAGCGCTGGCCGCGGTCCTTGGCGACGTGCGCGACTTCCGTGACGGGCCGCCCGCTCTTCTGGAGCGACGCGGCCTTCAGGACCATCGGGAGGTTGACCCCCGTCACGATCTCCACCTGGTCCTTCCGGAGAAACGGCAGCGTGAGGTTGGTCGGTGTGCCGCCGAACATGTCGGTGAGGATGACGGCGCCGTCGCCCTCGTCGGCCTGGGCCAGGCCCCGACGGATCTTCTCCCGGGCGTCCTCACCCGTTTCGCTCCACTCCAGGGCCACGGCCACGATCCGCTCGAGGCCCGGCTGGATGGTCAGCGCGGCCGCGCGCAGCTCCTCCGCGAGCCTGCCGTGGGTCACCAGCAGAATTCCAATCATCGGAGGCGTCCATTATCTCATTCGCGGGTCGCGTCCCGGTGTGACACGCGGACCGGGAAGCCCCGTTCCTTGAGGATTCCCGCGAGCTGCTCGGCGATGTAGACGGAGCGGTGTTTTCCGCCGGTGCACCCGATGCCGATCGAAAGATAGCTCTTGCTCTCGGCCTCGAACCGGGGAATCAGATAGTCCAGGAACACGATGAGGCGGTCCATGAACGCCCGCGTCTCGGGGTCCTTCTCGATGTAGGCCGCGACCGCGGGATCCATTCCGGTCTTGCCCTTCAGCTCCGGAACAAAATGCGGATTGGCCAGGAAGCGCACGTCGAAGAGCAGGTCCACGTCGTGCGGGATGCCGAACTTGTAGCCGAACGACGTCGCCGAGATGACCATGCCGGCGGTCTCGGGATCTCCGACGAAGGTCTTCTGCATCAGCGAGCGCAGCTCGTGCACCGTCATCGAGGAGGTGTCGATGACGACGTCCGCCACGGCGCGGACCTCTCCCAGCAGCTCCCGCTCGCGGCGAAGTGCTTCCAGAAGCGAGACACGTCCGGCCAGAGGGTGGGGGCGCCGCGTCTCCGAGAAGCGCCGGATCAGCGACTCCTCCGAGGCGTCGAGGAAGACGAGGCGCGTGCCCGGCACGCGCTGCCGCAGCCGACCGAGGATGGCCGGAAAGCGCGAGGCGAAGTCGGGGTTGCGCACGTCCAGGATGATCCCGACGCGGGGCTTGCCCGATACCTGGTCGATCAGTGGCTCGAGCAGGTCGAGCGGGAGGTTGTCGACGCAGAAGTACCCCATGTCCTCGAGGCACTTGTTCACGTAGCTCTTTCCCGAGCCCGACAGGCCCGTCACGACGACGAGGCTTTCCGGGACGCTCGGCGCCGGTCGCGGCGCCGGCTCGCCGCTCACTAGCGCCGCCCGCCTTCCGCGGCCGCGTTCTTGGCGATCTCCTCGTCGACGCGGCGCGCGAATTCCTTGGCGGCGTCGTAACCCTGCGTCTTGAGAAGCTCGTTGCGGGCGGCGATCTCGATCAAGAGCGCGAGGTTCCGTCCGGAGGCCACCGGCAGCCGCAGGAGCGGCCGCTCGCGCTCCAGAATCGTGTACGTCTCGCCGTCGAGGCCCAGCCGGTCGTACTTCTTGGTCGGGTCCCAGCGCTGGAGCTCGATGACGAGCTCGACCGACTTCGACGCCCGCACCGCGGAGACGCCGAAGAGGTGCTTGATGTTGATGATCCCGATGCCCCGCAGCTCCATGTGGTACCGGATCATCTCGGCGGCCCGGCCCACGAGCGCGCCGCTGGGATAGCGCCGGATCTCGACGGCGTCGTCGGCGACCAGCCGGTGCCCGCGGTGGACGAGATCGAGGGCGCATTCACTCTTGCCGATCCCCGACTCTCCGAGCAGGAGCACCCCCATGCCGTAGACGTCGACGAGGACGCCGTGGAGCGTCGTCGACGGCGCGAGCGCGTCCTCGAGCACTCGCGTGATCGACTGGATCACGATCGACGTGGTCCGATCCGAGACGAGCAGCGGAATCTTCCGCAGACGGCACTCCCGCGCGATGTCCTCGGGCGGACGCTGTCCCTTGGTGATCACGAAGGCGGCCACGGGAAGCGCGCAGATCGAAGCGATTCGTTCGCGGCGGACCTCGTCGGGCATCGTGTCGAGGTAATTCAGCTCGCTCTCGCCCAGGATCTGGATGCGTCCCGGCTTGATGTACGGCAGGAACCCGGCCAGGGCCAGGCCAGGCCGCTGGATGCGGCCCCAGGAGATCGGGCGCGAGAAACCGGACTCGCCGGCGACCACGCGCAGCTCGAGGTCTTCGAGCTCGGGCGAACGAAGAATGTCCGCCGTCAGTCCCGCCGCGCGCGGGGACGAGCCCTGGGCCGTCATGCGGCCCCCGCGGCGCGCTGGGTCTCCGTCTCTTTCAGAATCTCCGAAAGCTCCTCGGCCGATCCGGCCCGCCGGAGCCGGTCGGTCACGCCGGGAGTTCGGAGCAGCCGGGAGACCCGGGCCAGAGCCTGGAGGATCAGGGCCGGGGAACGGCTGGGACCCGCCACCAGGAAGATCACCTCGATCGGCACTCCGTCGGAGGAGCAGAAGTCCACGGGCTGCGCGGTCGTCGCGGCCGCGATCACGACGTCGTCGAGGCGGTCCAGCCGGCAGTGCGGAATCGCGATTCCCGCGCCGTGCGCCGTGCACTTCTGGCGCTCGCGTTCGAGCAGCCGCGCCGCGAGCTCGTCGGGATCGACCGGGACGCCGGCCTCCGCGACGCCATGGGCGAGGGCCCCGAGGACTTCCTCGCGCGTGGTACCCGGCAGGTGCCAGAACACCAGGCGCGGCGTCGCCGTGCTCTGCCCCCCCGCCGTGGCCTCGCCGCCCATCAGCATTCGGGCACGATCAGACCGAGGTCGCCGTCTCGCCGCCGGTAGAGGACCGAGATGCGGTCGTTCGACGCGTCGCGAAACACGAGTACTTCCTGTCCCGAGGATTCTATGGCGAGGGTCGCCTCGTCCACGCCCATCGGCTTGACCGCCGGCGGGCGAGCCCGGATGACGCGCGGAGTCGTGCGGGTCGGACCCTCGGCCGCCGCCAGGGGCTGGTTGCGCCAGCCCTTGGGGAGAAACCGCGCCCAGCCGCGGTGCTTGCGGTCGCGGCGCTTCTCGGTGTCGCGCTTGGCCTGGGCGTCGATCTTCTCGAAGGCCGCGGCGACCGCCGCCCTCGGGTCCGCCGTCTCTTCCTGAGCCTTCCAGCGCCGCCGCCGATGGATCGCGAGGACCTCGGCCCCGAATCGGTGCTTCTCGTGCGAGAGCACGACGCGGACCTGCGCCGGCCCTCCCAGGTGCCGTTCCAGACGCTGCGTGCGTTCCTCGGCGAGCTCCTTCAGCGACGAGGTCACCTCGACATTACGACCCGTGCATTCGACGGCCATGGGTCCCTCCTAAAAGCGCTGTTTTCGCTGAGAGGAAGAGGGGATGCGCAGCTCCTCGCGATACTTGGCGACGGTGCGGCGGGCGATCTGGATCCCTTCGGCCCGGAGTTTCTGCATGATGCGGGCGTCGGAGTGGGGCCGGCGCGCGTCCTCGTCCTGCACGATCCGGGCGATCTTGTTCTTGATGGAGAGAGAGGAGACGTCGTCTCCGGTGGACGAGTCGATGCCGCTGTGGAAAAAGTACTTCATGGGAAAGAGTCCGCGCGGCGTGTGGATGTACTTGTTGGACACGACGCGCGAGACCGTCGACTCGTGCATGCCGATGTCGTTGGCGACGTCGCGCAACACCAGGGGACGCAGGTGCTCGATCCCGTTGTCCAGGAACGCGCGCTGGTGGCGCACGATCGAGTCCGCGACCTTGTAGATCGTGCGCTGCCGCTGGTCCAGGCTCTTGATGAGCCACACCGCCGAGCGCATCTTCTCCTTCAAGTAGTTCGCGGCCTCGGACCCGATGGCGCCGTTGCCGCCGCGCAGGAGCTTGCGGTAGGCCGCCGAGATGCGCAGCTTCGGCAGGCCGTCCTCGGAAAGCTGGATGACGTAGTCGTCGCCGATCTTGCGGACGAAGACGTCGGGTTCGACGTAGATCGTGCGCTCGCTCGAGTATTTGCGGCCCGGCTTGGGCTCGAGGTTCTTGATGATCTCGAACGCGGCCTGGATCTCCGACAACCCGACGCCCAGCGTCTTGGCGAGCGGAGCGAACTGCTTGTTCAGGAAGGCGGGCCAGTGCTCGCGGATGATGGTCTCGATCAGCGGGTTCTCGATGCCGAGCATCTTCAGCTGCAGGAGCAGGCACTCGGGCAGATCGAATGCCGCGACTCCCGCCGGGTCGAAGGAGCGCACGAGGGCGATCGCGGCCTCGACCTCCTCGTCGTTCTCGTAGCCGGCCGCGCGGATCTCGTCGCGAGAAACGCGGAGGTAGCCGTCCTCGTCGATGTTGCCGATCAAGTACGCCGCGATCTCGCGCACCACCGGCGGCGACTCCGACATCGAGAGCTGCCAGGAGAGGTGTTCGGGAAGGCCCTCGGGCCGCGTCAGGATGTTCTCGAGCGAGAACTCCTCGGGCTCCTCCTGGTACTGCCTCGGGTTGTACGCCGAATCGAGGTAATCCTCGAAGTAGGTCGAGAAGTCGATTTCCTCGAAGGAGTCCTTCTCCTTCTCGGCGGGGGGCGTCGCGTCTGCCGCCGGCGGGGCCTCCTCGGTCTCCCGGGTGGCCTCGGGGGTCTCGGCCGCTTCCTCCTGCTCCTCGAGGACCGGATTCTCGACGACTTCCTGGTTCAGGACTTCCTGGAGCTCGAGGCGGGACATCTGCAAAAGCTTGATCGCCTGCTGCAGCGACGGGGTCATGACCAGCCGCTGAGAGAGTCTGAGGTTGAGCTTTTGTTCCAGGGCCATAGGGACGTCCGGACCTCTCAGTGAAGGCGAAAACTCTCTCCGAGATAGATCTTCCGGACGGCGGCGTCGCTCGACAGTGCAAGAGGCGTGCCCGAGCGAAGGATCTCTCCCCCGTGAATTATATAAGCCCGGTCCACGATCGACAAAGTCTCCCGGACGTTGTGATCCGTGACGAGGACGCCGATGCCGGAAGAAGCCAACCGCCGGACGATTTGCTGGATGTCCAGCACCGCGATCGGGTCGATCCCGGCGAAGGGCTCGTCCAGGAGCAGGAAATAGGGCGACAGAACGAGGCTGCGGGCGATCTCCACCCGCCGGCGTTCTCCGCCCGACAGCGTGTAGGCCCGGTGGCGGGCCAGCGACGTCAGCCCGAATTCTTCGAGCAGCGCCTCGCAGCGCTCGGCGCGTTGACCGGGTGAGAGCGCGAGCGTCTCGAGAATCGCGAGCAGGTTGTCCTCGACCGTCATCTTGCGGAAGACCGACGGCTCCTGCGGCAGATACGAGATGCCGGCGCGCGCGCGCCGGTACATCGGCAGCTCGGTCACGTCCTGATCGCCCAGACGCACGACGCCGGCGTCCGGCGTGACGAGGCCGACGACGATCGAGAAGGTCGTCGTCTTGCCGGCGCCGTTGGGGCCGAGCAGCCCAACGATTTCGCCCGCGGTCACGCTCAGCGACACGTCGCGCACGACCGCCCGCCCCGCGTAGGTCTTGACGAGGCCTTCGGCGGCGAGGACCGGCCGGTCTCCGGATCTCGACTCCGTGTCGCTCAATCTTTTTGTGTCCGGTGAATCGTTTCCGTCTTGCCGCCTTCGGGCGCGGTGATCTCGACGCTACCGCCGCGGTCGACGATCGTCACGATGGCGCCGGCCACGCGATTGCCTCCCGCGTCCGTGACGCGCGCGGGCGATCCCCACAGGATCGTCTTGCCTTGCCGCGGATAGTCGAGCGTCTTGTCGGCCTCGCCGGAGCGTCCGGTGGCGCGGTCCATCAGGCGGACGTCTCCCGAGATCTCGACGGATTCGACTGCTCCGTCCGGATTGAGCCACGCCGTGGATTCGGCGCCCGAGGTTCTCGCGCCTCCGCGCGTCATCGCCACGCCGCCGCCGAAGCGCGCGCTGCGGTCCGAGTCGCGATACAGCAGGCGCTTCGCCGTGATCACGGAGGAGTTCTTCTCTTCGGGCTTCGCGTCCTTGTCCCCGGGCCGGGCGCTCTTGTCCCGCGCCGGCGTGAGAACGGCGCGCACCGAGCCGTCGGCGTTGACGGTCTTGTCGCTGTCGGAGAGCCGGATCTCGTCGGCGAAGAGAGACGAGTTCTCCTGCCACAGCGAGGCGCTTCCGGTCAGCGTCGCGAGCTTCTGCGCGTCGTCGAGCACGATCGCGTCGGCCTTGCCGTAGGTCGGCTTCTTCGAGTCGCCCACGAAGGTCACGGTCGGAGACTTGCGATGCGCGTCGGGCGCGAACACCGCGCGCGCGCGGCCCTCCCCGGCGACGTGGTTGGCGGCGCGATCCAGCCGAATCGCGTCGGCCGAGAGACGCGACCCTCCGCTCTCCACGCGCGCGCCCGCAGAAGCGTCTCCGCTCAGGCGCCACGTGCCCTGGCCCTGGGGCCCCGTCTCGATCGCGCGCGCCGCCTCGGCATGCCGGCCATCGGCGTCGATGCGCACGTCGCCCTCGAGCTTCACGTCGCGGGCGGTGCCGTCGCGATCGAATACGAGACTCCCCCGCCGGGCCTGCGCGGCCGAGGTCGGGGACTCGATGCGCACGTCTCCCTCCGCGCGGGCGTTCGAGGCCTTTCCCGCCGCGAAGGAGATTGCGATCGATCGAGCGCTCAGACGGCGCTCCGGCTCCGAGAGCAGGGCCGGCGCTCCGACGAGCGTCAGCGCCTTCGTTTTCCCGGCCGCGTCGAAGGCGACGGTGCCTTCGTCGCCCGAATACTGCCGCTGCGGCGCCGGCGCCGCCCCGGGGCCCTTCTCCTCCGGCGCCAGGATGCCCCGCACGTTCCCGGTCACGCGCGCCGACTCGGGATGGCCTCCGGACCCGGTCGTCTTCAGCTCCAGATGATCCCCCGCCAGCCGGTCGCCCCCGCGCGACTGTCCGTCGGGGTATTCCAGCTCGAGCACACCGTCGTCGCGCCGGTAGAGTCCGGAACGGGCCGTCAACTGCGAGAGCCCGCCACTCTCGGAACCCGTGCTCTCGCCTTCGACCGGGCCGGCAAAGCGCACGACCCGCTCCGTGAGGTCGTACTTCGCCGACGGCGCCTTCAGGACGGACTCGCCCTGCGTGAACCGTACGGCTTTCGGCGCCACCAGCAGCTTCTGCGTGGGATGGAAGATGATTTCCTCCGTCTGGGCGACCGCGCCGTTCTTGTCGGTCCAGCGCACGTTCCCCCGCAGTCGCGACTGCCGCGTGCGTTCGTCGTAGTCCGCTTTGTCCGAGGTCACGGTGACGGGAGAGCCGTCGTCGGGATACACGGTCAGTGTGACCTTCTCCCCCGCGTAGAGGTTGGGCGGCAGCCCCGCGGCCGGCCCGTAGCCGACGGTGCGGTCGGCCTTGATGCGCATGAGCGGCTTTCCGCCCACGGACTCCGTGAAGTCGAAGCCTTCCAGCAGGGTCGTGGCCTGGCCCGACGCATCGGGAGCTCCGTCCGGAACGCCGGACCGGCCTCCCGCGGCCGGGCGCCCGCCGGGGCGAAACGAGAGAGCGAGGATCGTGACGAAGAGCGCGGCGCCCGCGAGCACGACGAGCTCACCCCGGCGGCGCTTCACGCGGCCGCTCCGGCCCCGCGCGCGTCCACGATCTCGACCTGGAGTCCCCAGTCTCCGCGGTCGGGCGGGATCCGATAGAGGAGGTCCATCGCGGCGCCGTCGGCCGCCATCTGCGTCAACCTCGGGTCCGGCCGCCACGCGACGCACCTCACGTCTCCCCTGTCGGAGCGCAGGCGCCCCCGCAGCCCCTGGGATCCGGCCGGGAGAAACGGGTACGACGCACGAACGTCCCGCGCGAGGAAGACGGGCGCCGGGTTCGCAGCCCCGTGCGGCTCGAGCATCGCAAGCTCCGCGCGCAGAGCCTCGTCCAGGCGCTCGAGAGGCAGCACGGCATCCACGGTTTCTACTCGGTTTCTCGCCTCGGCCGGAATCCGGTCCTGGAACAGACACCGGGCCTCGGTGGCGAACGCCTCGAAACCTGAGGCGGAGAGCGTGGCGCCGCAGGCCTGGTCGTGTCCGCCGAACTCGATGAAGTGATGCGCCATCTCGGTCAGGAGTCCGTGCAGCGAGACGCCCGGGACGCTTCGCCCGGAGCCGCTCGCCCGGTCCCCGTCGATTCCGAAGAGCAGCACGGGCCGGTGGTATTCCCGAGCGAGGCGGGATGCCGCGATGCCGAGGACGCCGCGGTGCCAGCCGGGGTCGGCCTCGACGACCACGGCCGCGTCGGACGCGTCGGGGTCGGCTTCGATCTTCTGGCGGGCCTCCGCTACGACGCGCCGCTCGAGGCTCTGGCGCTCGGAGTTGCGCGCCGAGAGCTCGCGGGCGATCGCCTCGGCGCGTTCCGCGTCGCGCTCCTCGAAGAGCGACAGGGCGAGCTCCGCCGTGTCGATACGGCCCGCGGCGTTCAGTCGCGGCCCGATCCGAAACGCCACGTCTTCGGAAGTCGGCGCCGTTCCCGGCTCCAGGCCGGCCTCGGCGAGGATGGCCCTCAGTCCGGGGGCGCGCGAGGTGGCCAGGGCGGCGAGGCCGCGCGCGGCGATGCCTCGGTTTTCTCCAGTCAACGGGACCAGGTCGGCGATCGTGCCCAGACACGCGGCGCGCAGCAGCGACTCGACCGAAAGCGACACCCCGGCGCGCCGCGCGATCGCCTCGGCGATCTTCAGCGCGATGCCGCAGGCGGCGAGCTCCTTGTACGGATAGCCGCAGCCGGGCTGCCGCGGGTTGACGACGATGGCCCCCGACGGCAGCTCCTCGGGCACGAGATGGTGGTCCGTGACGATCACGTCCACGCCCGCGTCGCGAGCGCAGGCGACGCCCTCCACCGCCGTGATGCCGCAGTCCACCGTGACGATCGCGGCCGGCGAGAGCTCGTCGAGAACGCGGCGCACGGTGTCGGGCTTCAGCCCGTAGCCGTCACGCAGCCGGTGCGGAATGAACGCCTTCGCGTCCGCGCCGGTCCGCGCGAGCGCCGCCCGCAGCTGCGCGACCGCCGTCACGCCATCGACGTCGTAGTCGCCGAACACGACGACCCGGCGCCCCCGGCGCGCCGTCGACACCAGGAGGTCGGCGGCTTCGGCGACTCCGAGCATCGCCCCGGCGTCGTGGAGAGGCTCCTCGCGCGGAGCGAGGTACGCCCGAGCCGCCTCCGCCGTGCGGATCCCGCGGCGAAGCAGCAGGGAGGCCAGAATCGCGGAGATGCCAGCCTCGCGCGAGAGACGCTGCGTCTCTTCGCGGTCTTCGGGCTGGAGGCTCCACCGTGCCATGCATTCGAGTCTCGCCGGAGGCTCGGACAGACCGCGTCCGGGCGAAAGGGAGTCTCGGGGCGCGCCGGCCGGCGCGTCGCTCACGAGGCTCCGGCGGTTTCGAATCGGCCTAGCGCGCGCAGGCGCCGGTACCGCCGCTCCCGGCGCTCCTCGGCGGTCAGGTCGGCGACCTCCCGAAGGTTACGTTCGATCGCCTCGCCGACCGCCGCTGCCGCTCCGGCGCCGTCCGCGTGCGCTCCGCCGGGGGGCTCCGGCACGATTTCGTCGACGACGTCGAGCTCCCGCAGGTCCCGGGCGGTCATCCGGAGCGCCTCGGCGGCGTCCTTCTTCTTCCCCGCGTCTTTCCAGAGGATGGCGGCGCAGCCCTCGGGAGAGATCACCGAGTAGATGGAGTGCTCGAGCATCAGGATCCGGTCTCCGATCCCGAGAGCGAGCGCTCCGCCCGAGCCTCCCTCGCCCGTCACCGTCACGATGATCGGCACGTGGAAGCGCGCCATGGCGCGCAGGTTGACGGCAATGGCCTCGGCCTGTCCGCGCTCCTCGGCGTCGATCCCGGGATAGGCGCCGGCCGTGTCGATGAACGAGAGGATTGGGCGCCCGAACTTCTCCGCCAGCTCCATCACGCGGAGCGCTTTGCGGAAGCCGTCCGGCCGCGGCATGCCGAAGTTGCGCCGGATCTTCTCCTTGGTATCGCGGCCTTTCTGGTGGCCGACGACGGCCACGGGCTTGCCGCGGAAGTCCGCGAGTCCCGCGACGATGGCCTGGTCGTCGGAGAATTTCCGGTCGCCGTGGAGCTCCACGAAGTCGGTCATCAGGGCCTGGATGTAGTCCAGCGGATACGGCCGCGACGGGTGGCGCGCCACGAGGGTCTTCTGCCACGGGGTCAGGCTTCCGTAGATCTCGCGCGAGATGCGGTCCAGCTTCTCGCGGAGCTTCTCGACCTCGCGGCGGTGCGCGGCGTCGTCCGGGAGAGCCGCGAGCTCGTCGATCCGGCGGCGCAGGCGCAGGATCGGCTCTTCGAAATTCCCGTTGTCGCCGTCCACGCCTCGATTGTCCTACAGGAGGTCCTGGGGATCCACGTCCACGGACACCTGGACGCGCGCCGGAGGCCTCTCCGGCACCGCCGCCGCGAGCGCCGCGAGGACCGCGCGGCGGTCGGCGGCCCGAAGCAGTATCTGGAAGCGCCACTTTCCCTGGAGCCTCTCGAGAGGCGCGGGAGCGGGGCCGGAAATGCGCATCGCCCCCGCCCCGCCGCGCAGGGTCTCGCCGATCGCGGCCGCGGCGGCCTCGGCGCGCGCACGGTCCTCCGAGGATGCCAGGATCGCGGCCAGCTCGCAGAACGGCGGATAGAAGAACGACCGGCGGAACTCCAGCTCGTGGCGGGCGAATCCGGCGACGTCGTGCGCCGCGGCCAGCCGAATCGCGGGATGCTGCGGGTGAAATGTCTGGATGTGGACGGTGCCGGCGGCGTCGCCGCGTCCGGCGCGGCCCGCGACCTGCGCCAGCAGCTGAAACGTCTTCTCGGCCGAGCGGAAGTCCGGAAAGTTCAGGAGCGTGTCGGCCGATAGCACGCCGACGGCAGTCACGCCCGGAAAGTCGTGCCCCTTCGCCACCATCTGGGTTCCGATCAGGCACGCGACACGGCCGGAGCGCACGTCCTCGACGACCGCGCCCGCGCCGCGCTTGCGCGCGGTGTCACGGTCGAGCACCGCGTACGACACTCCCGGAAAGAGCTCCGCGAATCGCTCGGCGACGCGCTCGGTCCCGGCGCCGATGGCTTCGAGAAGGGCGCCGCCGCAGTCAGGACAGCGCAGCGGGCGGGGGACGCGCTCTCCGCAGTAGTGGCAGACGAGGCGGCGGCCACGGTCGTGCACGGTGCGCGCGACGCTGCAGCGCGAGCAGCGGAAGTCGTGGCCGCAGTCCCGGCAGAGAAGAAACGGCGCGAAGCCGCGGCGGGGCTGAAGCAGGATGGCCTGTTCGCCGCGGGCGAACACTTTCTCGAGGCGATCCAGGAGCGCATGCGAGAACAGGGGGACGCCTTTCTCGTCCGGACGGGCCTTTTCGGCGCGCAGGTCCACGATCGAGACCTCGGGGAGCGGCCGGGCGGCGATGCGCTCGGGCAACGTCAGCAGCGCGACGCGGCCGCGCTCCGCCGCGTGGATCGCCTCCATCGAAGGCGTCGCCGACCCGAACACGAGCGCCGCGGCGTTCTCGCGGGCCCGCAGTGCCACGACCTCCCGCGCGTCGTAGCGCGGGGATTCGCGCTGCTTGTAGGAACCGTCGTGCTCTTCGTCCACGATGAACAGGCCCGGGTCGTGGACGGGCGCGAAGGCAGCCGAGCGGGGCCCGATCACCGCGCGCGCCTCCCCGGAGCGCACGCGGTCCCAGGCCTCGGCGCGCTCGCGTTCCGAGAGGGCGGAGTGGAGAACGGCGGCCCGCTCCGGGAAGCGTCTCTTGAGCTCCCGCGCGAACAGAGGCGTCAACGCGATCTCGGGCACCAGCCAGATCGCGCCGCGGCCGGCTTCCAGGGCCGCGCGGATCGCGTGGAGGTAAACCTCGGTCTTGCCGCTTCCCGTCACACCCTGGAGGAGCGCCGCGAAATACCGGCGCTCCCGCACGGGGGCCGTGATCGCCGCGATCGCGGCGGACTGCGGACCGGTCGGCTCGATTCGCAGCGGCGCGGACGCCGGAGTCTCCTTCTCCGGCCGCTTCACCTGCGCGAAGGACCGGAGAAGACCCTTCGCCGCGAGGGCGCGCGGCACCGACGACCCCGCTCCCGTCGCCAGCCGGATTTCGGCGCCCGTGGCCGGCCGGCCCAGGGCCTCCAGATACTCCAGCACGTCGCGGCCGCGCCGGCTCTTTCCGAGCGAGAGCGCCCGCGCCTCCGGATTCGAGGCGAGCGGGGAGGGAGCGAACGCGATCTCGGCTCTCGGCGTGCGCTCCTTGACCGAGCCCACGGGCCGAACCAGTCCTCGTTCCTCGAGAGCGCGCAGGGCTTCGCGTCGCTCCCCTCCTCCGCCCGGAAGATTCACGACGCGGACGGCCTCGCCGTCCGCCAGCCGCTCGAGGATGGCGGCCTCGGCGGCGGATTCGCCGCGCCGCGCGAGGATCCCCTTTTCGGTGATCCGATACCGAGCCGCGCCCGACGCCGGCAGACGCGACGGAAGCGCGCTCTTCAAGACCTCGCCGGTCGACGCGAAGAAGCGCTCGGCCACGCGCGCGGCGGTCTTCAGGAGCTCCGGCGGACAGACCGGCTCGGCATCGAGCGCCTCCAGGAT
>JBKOZO010000079.1:0-26858 GCA_046725935.1 Acidobacteriota bacterium
CCCCTCTCCCGGCGGGAGAGGGGACGGGGGTGAGGGGCAACCCCGACCCGCTGTGGCTCCGCTGGAACGACTACGGCATCGGGCTCTTTCTCCAGGGCGACCTGAAAGGCGCGGCGAAGGCGTGGACGAAGGTCGAGGAGCTCGCACCGGACAAGCCCGACGGCCCCTTGAACCGCGCCCGCGCCGAGATCGTCGAGGGCCGCCTTGCCGATGCGAAGGCGTCGCTCGCGGAGGCCGAGAAGCGCCGCCCGGGCTGGGGCAAGACGCAGTTCTTCCGCGCCACCGTGGCCAAGGACGAGGGCCGCCTCGGCGACGCCGAGAGCGACCTGCGCGCGGTTCTCGAGAAGTTCCCGCTCGACCGCGTGGCCTGGAACAACCTGGGACTCGTCTACTGGCTCTCGGGCGACTTTCCGAAGGCGATCGACGCCTACTCGCGCACGCTGGCGATCGATCCCGAAGACTTGAACGCCCACTACAACCTGATGCGCGTCTACCGAGCGCTCGGCGACCGCAAGAACGCCGAGGCGCACGACGCCGCCTATCGCAAGTACAAGGACGACGAGAGCATCCGGGCGATTGCCGGAGAGTTCCGGCTCGAGAACACCTACGCCAACCGCGAGTCGCTCCCGATTCACGTCCACGCCGAGGCCGCGCCGCCGCCGGCGGTCGTTCCCGACTGGGTCGCCGGCATCGGACCGAAAGGTTACGAAACCGATCAGGGCTACTTGACGCGCGCCCACCCGCCCGTTCCCTCCGAGAGCGCGCAGTGGTCCTACGTTTCCACGCAGGCCAACCGCGCGCCGGCGACGCGGGTCTCGTCGGTCCCCTAACCGATCCTTGCGACCCCGAACCGCCGTCCTCGTCCTCTGCCTCGCCGCGCTCGCCGGCGAAGCCTGCCGCCGGGCGGAAAAGGCCGCAGTCGCGCCTTCGCCGACGCCGGTGCCCACGCCGGCCGTCTCGCTCCCGTTCGCCGAGAGAGCGGCGGAGTTCGGCGTGCGGTTCACGCACGTCACGGGCGCCGCCGGCCGTAAGTGGATGCCGGAGACGATGGGAGGCGGCGTCGCCGTGCTCGACTACGACGGCGACGGGCGCCCGGACCTCTTCTTCGTCTCGGGGGCCTACTGGCCCGGCGATTCGCGCGCGAAGGACCAGAAGTCCTCCCTCGCGCTATACCGCAACGAGGGCAACGATCCCGAAGGCCGGCCGCGCTTTCGCGACGTCACGCGGGAGGCCGGCCTCGAGAAAGTCGTCTATGGCATGGGCGCCTCGGTCGGCGACTACGACGGCGACGGTCGGGACGACGTCTACGTCACCGCTCTCAATCGCAATTTTCTCTTCCACAATCTCGGGGGCCGCTTCGAGGAGGTCGCCGACCGCGCGGGTGTGCGGGACAACGGCTGGAGCACCTCCTCGGCCTGGCTCGACTTCGACGGCGACGGGCTTCTCGACCTCTTCGTCTGCCGGTACGTCGACTGGAGCCCGGCGAAGGACCTGTTCTGCACGCTCGACGGCAAGACCAAGTCGTACTGCACGCCCGAGCGCTACCCCGGCGCGCCCTCACGCCTCTACCGCAACCGCGGCCACGGACGATTCGAGGACGTCACTAACCATGCGGGCGTCGGCAACTCCAACCAGAAGGCGCTCGGTGTCGCGCCGTGGGACTTCGACGGAGACGGCCGCGTCGACATCCTGGTCGCCAACGACACGGCCCCCAACAACCTCTTCCGCAATCTGGGCGACGGACGGTTCGAGGACGTCGGTATCCCGGCGGGAGTCGCCATGGACGAGGCCGGACGCTCCCGGGGCGCCATGGGCGCGGCCTGGGCCGACACCAAGAACGGGAAGGGTTTCGCGGTCGCCATCGGAAACTTTTCCAACGAGCTCAAGTCCCTCTACTGGACGGAGACGGGCGAGGTCTTTCTCGACGAATCGCCGAAGAGCGGCGTGGGCTCGAGCTCGCTTCTGGACCTGACGTTCGGCGTCCTGTTCTTCGACGCCGATCTGGACGGGCGAATGGATCTCCTCCTGGCCAATGGGCACGTGGAACCCACCGTCCAGGAGGTCCAGAAGGACGTTGCCTACCGCCAGGCGCCGGCGCTCTATCGCAACCTCGGCGACGGCCGGTTCGACCGGCTCGGGCAGCGCTCCGGCGACCTCGCGCAGCCGCTGGCGGCCCGCGGAGCCGCCTACGCGGACCTCGACGGCGACGGCGACATCGACGTCGTGCTCGTCGAGAACGGCGGGCCCGTGCGCATCTACCTCAATCCCGTCAACGACCCGCGGCGCAGCGTGTGCGTGCGGCTGATCGGGTCCGGCAAGTCCAACCGCGACGCGATCGGGGCGAAGGTGACGGCCTCAGTCGGCGGACGCACGCTGACCCAGCAGGTCTCGGGCGGCCAGTCGTACCTCTCGGCCTCCGAGAAAACGCTGACGTTCGGCCTCAGAGGCGCCTCGAAGATCGATTCCCTCGAGGTTCGCTGGCCCGACGGAGCAGTCCAGACACTCGTCGACGTTCCCGGCGGCGCGCGGTTGACGCTGACTCAGGAGAAAAGCGATATCGTTGCTTCCGAGGCAAGGCCACGGCCATGAACAGTTCCCGCGCGTGTTGCGCCAGCCGGGAGGCGGAGTACCTTCACGTCGCGGCGGGCGAGATTCCGGAGCTCGCCGCCCTCCTGATCGACGTCTCGCGTCCCGGAGAAACCCATTCGACGTACCGCTGTCGCACCTGTGGCCAGATGTGGCACGCGTATCGTGTTCAGAGCGCGACCGGTGAGGATTTCGCCGTCGTCAAGGTCGGAGGCACCGCCGCGCCGCCGCGCCCGAGCGCGGAGCTTCCGCGTCCGCCCTCGGTTTCCTACGCTCCGGCGACGGCGCCGCCTCCGCAAAAGGCGCGAGGCCTCTTCGGAGGCTTCGGGACACTGGTCCTGTCGATCCTGGCGTTCTATGCGCTGTGGGGACTGCCGGGGCTCAACCAGGGCAAGGTGGCCGAGTACGGGTGGCTCGCCCGATGGGTCGCCGGCGCGATCCTGGTTTTCCTCGCGGTCCAGACGATCGCCACCTGGATCGCCTCTCGGAAAGCCGTCCGGCGGGGATGACCTCCGGGCCGGCCCGCGTTCGCGAAGCCCGCCCCGACGACCGCGCTTTCGTGATGGAGGCCGCGGAGCGTCTGGGCGAGTTCGGGCCGCCGCCGGGGCGCACGGCTGATGAGATCGTCGCAGGCGAGACGCGCACGCTCGCCCGTTACTTCGCCGCGACGTCCCCGCTTGAGACGCTCCTGCTGGCGGAGGATCCGTCGGGACGCCGGCTCGGCTTCGTGTTCCTCGAGTCGGCCGTGGACTACTTCACGGGAGAGACTCACGGGCACGTCGCCATCCTGGCCGTCGCCAAATCCGCGCAGGGCAGCGGGGCGGGAAGAGCGCTCCTCGCCGCGGCCGAAGCCTGGTCCCGAGCCCGAGGGTTCCGCCGCCTCACGCTCAACGTCTTCGCCGGCAATCGCCACGCGCGCGAAGTCTACGAGCACGTCGGGTTCGCGGCCGAGACGCTGCGCTACGTCAAGCATCTTGAGTGAGAGAATCCGTCCCGCGCGCGCCTCCGACCGCGAGGAGCTCGCCCGGCTCTCGACCGAGCTGGGTTATCCGATGTCGGCGGACGAGGCCGAGAAACGCCTCGGCGAGATCGCCGGCCATTCCGATCACGTGCTCCTCGTCGCCGAGACCGACGGCCGCGCTTCGGGCTGGATCCAAGTCAGTCTGACCCGCATCTTCGAGTCGGCCCGACAGGCCGAGATCGCCGGGCTCGTCGTCGAGGAAGCGATGCGGGGGCGCGGAATCGGTCGCCGGCTGGTGGAGGAAGCGGCACGCTGGGCGCGCGAAAACGGGTGCAACGCGCTGCGGGTGCGCACGAACGTGATTCGCGAGGCGGCGCAGCGCTTCTACCGGCGGGAAGGCTTCGCCGACGTCAAGACGCAGCGCGTTCTCGAGAAGCCGCTCCGGTAGACTCCGCGCGTGCGTCGGTTCGAAGCCATCGACGTCGTTCGGATCCTGACCGCCGCTCTGCTCCTGGTCCACGGAGTCGCGCGGGTCTCGAGCGGCGGCGTCGCTCCGTTCGGGGAGTTCCTCACCGGCCAGGGAATTCCGGCGGGCCGCGCGATCGCATGGGTTCTGACTGTGGTCGAGGTCGTCGGCGCCCCGCTTCTGATCGCCGGCCGCCTCGTGCCGTTTCTCTGCGCCTGGTTCGCCGCCGAGCTCCTCGCCGGAATCGTCATGGTGCACTGGAAGGAAGGATGGTTCGTCGTCGGCGGTGGGCGCAACGGCATCGAGTACTCGGTGCTGCTCATCGGCTGCCTCGCCGCCGTGGCCTGGGACTCCCTCCGACGCGGTCGCTCTCCTGCCCGCGCCTGAGCGCGCGTCAGCCGACGCGACCGTACGCCGGCGCCGGCGGGTTGATCGCGAAGATCTTGATGAGGAAGACGCCGGCGAGGAAACCGCCGATGTGGGCGCCGTAGGCCACGCCTCCCCCTTCGGCGCCGAGCGAGCCGGCGCCGCTGATGAGCTGGAACAGGAACCAGACGCCGATGGCCAGGATCGCCGGCACCTGGAGCATCTGGTAGAACCAGATCACCCGCACGCGGCGGCGGGGGAAGAGGACGATGTAGCCGCCGAGCACGCCCGAGATCGCCCCCGAGGCGCCGAGGCTCGGGATGAGCGGGTTGGCCCCGAAAAACGCGGTCACAAACACGTGCGCCAGGCCCGCGAGGACCCCTGTCAGGAGATAGAAGGCCAGGTAACGCGCGTGTCCGAGGATGCTCTCCAGGTTGTCGCCGAAGATCCAGAGATAGAGCATGTTTCCGGCCAGGTGCATCAAGCTGCCGTGCATGAACATCGAGGTCAGAAGCGTCAGGTACACGGGAATCGGCGTGGGCTCGAGCTCGATTCCGCCGACCGCGCGCCCGTACTCGTCGCGCACCGGGATCGTCTGCGCGATGTCGTGGCCGCTCAGGATCTCCGCGGGCACCGTGACGAACGCCATCGTGAAGCGTTCGTTGGACCCAAGGCCCTGGAAGAAGACGAAGACGCCGACGTTGGCGGCGACCAGGAGCCAGTTGACGATCGGGGAGCGCCGGCGGTCGGTGTTGTCGTCGCCGATGGGAATCATGGCCGCTTCCCCTCGGGCAGCACACTCTCGGGAGCGGCACCCCGGCGCACCGAATAGGTCCGCCGCGCGTCCAGGTTCGGGCGGGTCTCGACCGCGCCGTCGGGCCAGCGAATCTCGACGTCGACCTTCTCGGCCGCGCCGAGACCGAAGTGCAGCGGCGTCAGTGAACCCGAGGCGTAGGACGGTGAGACGCGGTACACGCGGGTCTGGGAGCGCACGGGGGTCTTGACTGCAACCGTCGTGCCGAGAACCGCGCGGCCGTCCGGCCCGACCCGAGGCTCAATCGCGATCCAGCTCTGCCCGGCCCCGATCACATTTCGGAAGAACCGCACAGGGCCGTCGATGTCCACGACCACGAGGTCGAGAGCGCCGTCGCCGTCGAAGTCCGCGACGGCCGTCCCCCGCGCAGCCATCCGGACGCGGCCCAGCTCGCCCGAATCCCACTCGGCGAAGCGTCCCTCCCCCAGGTTTCGCAGCAGAACGGTCGGCTGCGCGAACGCGCGGTCTCCGGCCTCGACGTACTCCGCTCCGCGGCTCTTGTAGCGGCCGAAGGTGCGGACGTAGCGGGGCGCCAGGTGCCCGCCGGCGGCATACGCGTCCAGCCATCCGTCGTTGTCGAAGTCGGCGAAGTCGGTTCCCCACCGCACGAACGGCATCCCGATCGACGCGGCGCCGGACGCCTTGCCCGCGTCCTCGAAGATCGTCCCCTCGACGTTCTTGTAGAGGCTGTTCTCCTCGGCCCCGAAGTTCGTCACGAACAGCGAGTCCCGCCCGATACCGAAGGGATCTCCGACGGCGACCCCCATTCCGGCGCGGGGATGGTCGCCCAGCACGCCGGCTCCCGTCTCCGCGGTCGTCTCGACGAACGTGCCGTCTCCGCGGTTGCGAAACAGGCGGTTGGAGACGCGATCGTTGACGAAGTAGAGATCGCTCCAGCCGTCGCCGTCGTAGTCCAGCACGGCGACCGACAGAGTCTTCGTCTCCGCGGGCGGGATCGCGATGCCCGCCTCCCGCGTGACATCGCGAAACTTGCGGCCGCCGAGGTTGCGATAGAGGTGGGACGGCTGGCCCACGTAATCCTCGGGCACGCGCAGCTCGAACTGCTTCTGCGATGCCTCCCACTCGGGAGTCGAGTCGAGGTAGTTGGCGACCACCACGTCGAGTTTCCCGTCGCCGTCGTAATCGAGAAAGTTCGCGCCGACCGAAAAGAGGGGATCCTCCAGGCCCGTGTCCTTGCCCTCCTCGAAGACGCCGTTCCCCTTGTTCCACCACACCGCGTTGGGACCGACGTTGGTCAGGTAGAGATCCAGGAGACCGTCGCCGTCGAGGTCCACCCAGTACGCCCCCATGCCCAGCCCGCAGGCGCGGATGCCGGCCTTCCCCGTGACGTCCTCGAACTTCCCGCCGCCGACGTTTCGGTAGAGGCGGCCGCAATGGTCGCGGTTGGGCTTGCCCCAGCGCTCGATCGAGTTGGTGACGTAGAGGTCGGGTCGGCCGTCACCGTCGAAGTCGCCGGCGGCGCAGCCTCCAACCATGGTCGCGATCAGCTTCAACCGCTGCAGATCCGAACTCACGCGCATCCGGATTCCGGACTCTTTGGTCGCGTCGCGGAACACGCCCGGGTCGGAGGACTTCGCGGCCGTCACAGCCGCGGCCACGATCGCCGCGAGGCCGGCCGCTGCGACCGTACGCTTCACGGCGCCTCCTTCCCGAAGTTGCGCACGGCGTCCCGAAACTCCTCGGGCCCGCCGCGGCGAGTCAGATATTCCGCGGCAAAGGCACGATGCGATTCGCTCTCGGGAAACGCCAGCGCGCCGTACCGGGCGTCGTCCATCCCATGGAACGGGAGCGGCTCGACGGTCTGCCCCGCGACGGTGTTCTTGTCCCCATCCTTGTCCCAGCCGTCGGAGACGAAGAGCCAGTCGCGGACGAAGCCCGGCGCGACCGGCGGCACCTGGCTCGCATCGAATACGAGGCGCACCGCGTCTCCACCCTTCAGGATCGCGTAGCGGTCGTCGGCGGCGGTCATCAGGCTCCGCACGTCGCCGAAGCGCGTGTAGAGGCCCGCCATGTCGGCCCAGCGGGGCTCCATAGACACGTCGTCGTGCACGAAGACATCCGGACCGTCCGGCGTCTCCCGTGTCCTTCGCGAAAAGCCGCGGAAGGAGAGCTCGGCCGAGACCAGGGGAACGGCCGTGATCGTCAGCGGCTTCTCCGACTCGTCCACCGTGTAGACGATGCGGTCCCAGTAGATCGCGAGGTTCGTCGAGATGCGCACCCTCGGGTCGGCGCGGTCGAGGACGTGCGAGAGGTCCAGCGGCATCGTCTTCGTCTTGCCGGCGGGATACCCCATGGAGGGGAGGGCGACCCTCCAGCCCCCCTTCCCGTCGGGCACTTCGAGCGCCGGAGGAGAGGCCGAGAGGTCCTTGCGCTGCGACAGCGAGACGTTGATCGACGTGTCGGAGTAGAAGATCCAACCCGTCAGGTAGAGCATCACGCGGCGCGCGCCGCGCGCCTCCGGAAGCTCGAGCTCCAGCACGTGCGGCTCGACGATGCCCTGGTAGCGCGTCGGAGCGAACCCGGCGACGTACACGCCGTCCTGGGACGCGATCTCCGCGGTGTGGTCTCGGCCGTGCCCGTCGCGTGCCCGCGGCGTCAAGGGACGCGACACCGTGAACAGCCTCTTCTCGGGAAACGGCGGCGGAACCATCTTCTCGTCGGCGACGATCTCCGCCCCGGCCGGGTGATCTACGGCCTTCAGCTCCACGAGGTCGAGATACGCGGCTTCCCACAGCTCCTCTGTGAAGTCCAGCGTGAGCCGGCCCTCAGCCGGAGCGATCATGCGCCCCGGGACCACCAGCCACTCGCGCGTATCGGCGGCAGCCTGATGGACGCCGTCGTAGAGAAGACCCGCAGGAGCGCGTCCGAGGACGTCGCTGACGAAATGCCATCTCTCCCCGTCGAAGGCGTAGAGGAAGGGACACGAGCCCTTCAGCTGCTGGACCTCGTGCAGCAGCGTTCGCATCGCCGGGTCCAGCGCGTTCTGGGGGATCCCGTTGGTCCAGACGACGCGGAGGACGTCCACCTTTCGCCGCGGCCCGAGCCCCAGGTGCGTGACCGGACGGGACGCCGTGCGATAGACGTAGAGGTCCTGCGCCTTGGCCTCGATCTCGGAGCCGAAGCCGAGGCGGTTGACCTTGGCCGATCCGGTCGGCAGGCCCTCGAGGGCGACGTCGATCCAGCCGTTGGCGTTGCCGCCGCGGTTCTCATAGAGGACGGCGCCTCCCGCCGGAGTGACGAAAGCGAGGTCGAGGTCGCCGTCCCGGTCGAAGTCCACGGCTTCGGCGTCGAGCGCGGGCGGCAGAGCGCCGACTTCGGCCCGCGAGAAGTTTCCCGCTCCGTCGTTTCGCCAGAGCGTCGAGGCGTCCTTCGGGTTGGCGACAAAGAGGTCGAGCGCGCCGTCGTTGTCGTAGTCGAAGAGCAGCGGCGTCTCGCCCGGCCCGATCTCCTTCGGCGCGCCGAAGGTTCCGTCTCCCCGGTTCAGCGCGCGAAATGCCCGGCCTCCCTCCGCCCAGACGAGGTCGACGCGTCCGTCGCCGTCGAGATCGCCGACGGCCGCGGCGCTCGGGCTGCCGGTTTTCGGGAGTCCCGCCTCGCGCAAAGCCAGGCGTCCTCCCCGCAGGTTGTCGTAGAGCACGAAGCCTCGGCCGGCTGTCAGCAGCAGGAGGTCCACGTCCCCGTCGCGATCGACGTCGGCCGTGACGGCGGAGTGGGACGCGATCCCCTTCGGCAGTCCGGAAGCCTCCGTGACGTCGGTCCAGGTGCCGTCCAGGTTGTTGCGCAGGAGATGGTCGCCCGATGAAGAAGAGGAAACGTAGAGATCGAGGTCTCCGTCCGCGTCCACGTCCCACACGGCGACCTTCTCTGCGGCGGCAAGCGCGACCTTGCGGAACGATTCGCCGTCGCGCACCCACAGTCCGCCCGGCGTCACGAAATCGAGCTCGCCGGAGTTCGTCACGTCGGCCACGACGAGGTCCGCGCCGGCCGATCCCGGGATCGTGTTTCCCGCGCGGAAGCCATTGGCCTGTGCCGAAGCGAGGCGCACCCCCGCCGGACCCGCGAACGCGAGATCGCGCGCCTCCTTGCCGGCGGCGCGCACGACCGCCGCGCCGGACACCGACGCGAGGCCCGCCGCCGGCAGCGGCGCGAACCGGATGTCGACTCCCTTCGACATCCGCGCGCGCATGGCCGTCTCGAGCGCCGGCGTCCAGGTTTCCAGGGGCAGACCGACCACGCCGGGCTCGACGTCGCGGCGGGCCTGCTGGTATCGGGGCGTCGCCTTGAGGAGATTCTCGACGACCGTGGCTTTCAAGCCGGCGGCCTTCGCGTCGCCGCCCTGCTGCGCCGCCTTTGCCTGCGTCAGGGCCTCGTCGAGCCTCGGTTCTCCGGTAGCGAGCCGCGAGATCCGATCCAGCGCCTCGGCCGCGCGCGGCGCGTCGCCCTGCGCCCGGGCGATCTCGTTCACGCGCGCCAGGAGAAAGAGGTTGGCCGGCGCGAGCTTGAGGGCCGCTGCGAGATTGCGCAGAGCGCGGGCGCGGCCCGCTTCTCCCTGCGAGGATGCCAGGCGCGCCGCATTCCATAGCGAGCGGACGTCTCCGGGAGGGATCGCGCCCGCCTTCTCGAAGGCGGTGATCGCTCCCGCGACGTCTCCCGCGAGCTCGCGTCGCGTCGCTTCCAGGGCGATCACGCGCGGATCGTCGGGAGCCAGCGCCCCCGCGCGCGCCAGCAGCGTGGCGGCCTCGTCCATCTTCTTCGAGCGCATCGCCGCCACGCCGCCGTCGGCCCAACCCAGCGGCTCCTCCGGCGCGAGCTTACGGACGGCCTCGAATCGACGCGCCGCCTCGACCGGATCTCCCTGCTCGAGGGCGGCCAGCCCCACGTTCTTGTCGGCCTGGAGGCGTGGAAGGTCGCCGGCCGGCGGCATCGCCGACGCGGCGGCAGCTCCGAGAAAGATCAGAACCGGCGAAACGAGGCTCACCGGCGAAGGATCAACGGGCCGGACCTCACGCGGTCGCGGCTCCGCCGAGCGCCGCCTCGAAGGCGCGGTACGCGTCGTCGTCGTAGAGGCAGAAGACGATCCGCTGGACGTACTCCGCGTCCGGCGCGAAGGACTTCGCCGCGGCCATCGATATCTGGGCGGCCCGGGTCAGCGGGAAGCCGAAGACGCCGGTGGACAGCGCCGGCACCGCGACCGAAGCGGCTCCGATGTCCTCGGCGCGGCGCAAAGCTTGGAGCACGGCCGAGGCGAGGAGCATCTCCTCACCGTAGTCGCCTCCCTTCCAGACCGGGCCGACCGCGTGAATGACCCACCGGGCGCGGAGGTTCCCGGCCTTCGTGACGACGGCCTGGCCGACGGCGCACGTGCCGATCCGGTCGCACTCCTCCTGGATCGACGGCCCGCCGCGCAGCCGGATCGCGCCGGCGACGCCCGATCCCAGCTGCAGCGCTTCGTTGGCCGCGTTGACGATCGCGTCGACCGAAAGCCCCGTGATGTCCGCCTTGGTCAGTTCGATCGAGGCCGCCATGGCGTTCCCGGCGTCACGCTCCCACGGCGCGGGAGACGACGTCCGCGATCGAGAGGTAGGCCTCCGTCACCGCAGACTTGGGCTCGCCCGCGACGATGGGCTGCCCGGCATCGCCGCCGATGGCCACCTTCGGATCCAGCGGAATCTCGCCCAGGAACGGTACTCCGAGCTGGCGCGCGGTGCGCTCCCCTCCTCCGTGCTTGAAGATCTCCTCGCGGCGGCCGCAACCCGGGCAGACGAAGTAGGACATGTTCTCGACGATTCCGAGCACCGGCACGTTGACCTTCTGGAACATCGCCAGGCCCTTGCGGGCGTCGATCAGCGAGACGTCCTGAGGCGTGGTGACGATCACCGCGCCGGAGAGCTGGATCTTCTGCGTCAGCGTCAACTGCGCGTCGCCCGTGCCCGGAGGCAGGTCGATGACCAGGAAGTCGAGCGCTCCCCAGGCCACGTCCTGCAGGAACTGCTCGACGGCCTTCATGACCATCGGGCCCCGCCAGATGACCGGCTGGTCCACGTCCATGAGAAAGCCCAGCGATATGACCTTCACGCCGAAACGTTCGATCGGAACGATCTGGTTGGACTCGTTGACGTAGGGCTTCTCGTCGATCCCCATCATCATCTGTTGCGATGGCCCGTAGATGTCGGAGTCCATCAACCCGACGCGATGGCCCCGGCGCTCGAGTGCCAGGGCCAGGTTGGCGGCGACGGTGGACTTTCCCACGCCTCCCTTGCCCGAGGCCACGGCGATCTTGAAGCGGACGTCCGTCAGGATGGCGCCGGCGCCCGACGGAGCCGGAGCTCCCCGGGGAGGCGCCGCGGAGGGCGGCTTCACGTCCAGCCGGATGGTGACGGCCTGGACCCCGGGCAGGGAGCGGAGCTTCTCGGTGGCGTCGCGCCGGATCTCTTCGGCCGCCTTCGGCGACTCGGTCGTGATCTCGAGCCGGAAGGCGACGTTGCCTCCCCCAACCGTGAGGTCCTTGACGAACCCGAAGGACACGATGTCGCGGGAGAGGCCCGGAAACCGCACGGTCCTCAGGACATCGAGGACTTTTTCTTCCGTCAGCTCGGCCGTCGCGGTCATTGCGCCTCCGCCTCGGGATTGTATGCCACGGCCGCGCGTGCTTCCCCGCGCAGCGACGCCACGGTCTCGCGCAGCCGCTGCGTCACCGCCGCGCGATCCTTCGCCATCAATCCGTTCACCTCGATCGGCTCGCCGACGGCGACGGCGACTTCCGACGGCGTGATCATGAAGCTGCCGCGTTTCTGGATCCGGAACGTTCCCGCGAGTCCGATCGGCAGGATCGGCAGGCCCGCGTGGATCGCGAGCAGCGCCGCTCCCGCCTTGAACGGAAGCAGCTCTCCCGTGCGCGTGCGCGTCTCTTCGGGAAACACGATCAACGAGCGTCCGACCGCCAGCCGCCGCAGGGCCGTGTCGATCGTCGCGGTGCTTCTCCCCCGGTCGCCGCGATCCACCGGAACGAAACCCGCGGCCGCGATCGCCCATCCCATGATCGGGAGGCGAAAGAGATTGCGCTTGGCGAGGAAGCGCAGCGACAGCGGGACCGTCGCGAAGATCACCAGGATGTCGTAGAAGCTCTCGTGGTTCGGAGTCACGACGTAGCTTCCCGAGGTCGGCAGCCGGTCGGCGTGGAGCACGCGCACGCGCACGCCCGACGCCGCGAGGATGAGCCGGGACCAGAGACGCGCGATTCGCAGCGCCCATTCCCCCCGCGGCGGCAGGAAGGAGAGCGGGATCGCGGGGATACCCAGAACGATCGTCGCTCCGACGATGACGGCCCACAGGCCGAGGGAGCGCAGGAATCGCACGGCCCGGGATGCTAGCAGAGCGACAACTCTCGACGCGCCCGGCGTTTACATGGGGCGAAGCGGCGGCGTAGAATGGCCCGCTCTCATGACGCAACCCGTACCCCAGCCGTCGGCGACGGCGATCTTCTATCGGAACCTGCGCTGGCTGCGGTTCGTCGATCGCTTCGGCCGCAAGGGACAGCAGACGGTCGAGTACATCGGCGGCCTGGCCCAGCTTCTGGTCCAGACCGCGGTCGCCAGCGTGAGTCGCCCGTTCTACTCCAACGAAGTCGTCCGGGAGATGGACGAGCTGGGGGTCAAGTCTCTGTCCATCACGGGCATCACGGCGCTCTTCACCGGAATGGTGCTGGCGCTGCAGACGGCGTACTCGCTCGAAGCGTTCGGCGGGAAGATGTTCGTCGGCCGGGTCGTGGCGCTGTCGCTCGTGCGCGAGCTCGGGCCCGTGCTCACGGCGCTGATGGTCGGCGGCCGCGTCGGCTCGGGCATCACGGCCGAGATCGGCTCGATGACCGTGACCGAGCAAGTCGACGCGCTGCGCTCGATGGCGATCTCGCCGGTGCGCCGGCTCGTCGTGCCCCGGGTCCTCGCCACCGTCATCATGATGCCTGTGCTGACGGCCATCGCCGACGTCCTCGGCATCCTGGGAGGCCTCGGGATCGCGGTCATCGAGCTCCAGATGACCGCGCAGGACTACATCACCAGCATCTGGCAGCAGCTCGCGATCTCGGACATCGGCAGCGGACTCGCCAAGACGGTTTTCTTCGGCCTCGAGATCTCGATCGTCGGCTGTTACAACGGATTGCAGGTCGAGGGCGGCGCCGCGGCCGTGGGCCGGGCCACGACGCGTACGGTCGTCCTGGCCTCGATCTGCGTCCTGATCTCCGACTTCTTCCTGACCAAGCTCTTCCTGGCGATCTGATGAGCGCGACCGCACCTTCGACCGACCGTTCGCCGGCCGCCCGGCCCCAGGGCGAGCCGATCGTCGAGTTCGACAACACCTGGAAGCGCTACGGCGGGCGCGACGTGCTGGCCGGCGTCAACCTGAAGATCCGGCGCGGCGAGGTCCTCTGCGTGCTGGGGCCGTCGGGCACCGGCAAGAGCGTCACGCTGCGGCACATCAACGGCCTGACGCAGCCCGACGAGGGAGACGTCCGCGTCTTCGGAGAGTCCGTGGTCGGCCTTACCGAGGAACAGCTGGCTCCGGTCCGGCGTCGCATCGCGATGCTTTTCCAGGGCGGCGCGCTCTTCGACTCGATGAACGTCGAGGAGAACGTCGGGTTCCCGATGAAGGAGCACACCGAGAAGGCACTCGAGGAGATCGCCTCCCTGGTCTCCGAGAAGCTGACGATGGTCGGATTGCCCGGCATCCAGCGAAAGATGCCCTCGGAGCTCTCCGGCGGCATGCGCAAGCGCGTGGCGCTGGCCCGGTCGATCGCCCTGGACCCGGAGATCATCCTGTACGACGAGCCGACGACGGGCCTGGATCCGCTGTCTTCGGAAAAGATCGCGCAGCTGATCGTGGACCTGAACGTGCGTCTCCGGACCACCTCGGTCGTGGTCACCCACGACATCGTGACGGCGCGCACGGTCGCCGATCGCCTCGCGTTTCTGCACCAGGGGCGCTTCCAGTTCGTCGGCACGTTCGACGAAGCGGCGCGAGGCGGACATCCGGTCCTGATGGAGTACTTCCGGTCGATGGGATTCCCCTGCGGCACTGGGACGTACCAGGCCGTGAAGGAGGTATAGCGCTCACATGGTCGGCGAACAGGCCGTCAGCCGGCGGTTCCGGGTGGGTCTCGTCGTCGTCATCGCGCTGCTCGCGACGATGATCGGGATCTTCATGGTCGGACAGCGGGCCAACCTCTTCCGCAAGAAGTTCCCCTACTCGACGCACTTCGAGTCCGCGGCCGGCCTCGTCCCGGGCAACGTCGTGACCTTGAACGGCGTCGTCGTCGGCAACGTGCTGGAGGTCAACCTGTCCGGAGACCCGGCCGACCGCACCGTGCGCGTCAACTACGACGTGGTGCGCCGGGCCGCGCCGATGCTGCGCAAGGGAACGCGAGCGGCGATCAAGACGCGGGGGCTTCTGGGCGACAAGTACATTGAGCTCGCCGGCGGAACGGCGCAGGAACCCGAGGTCGCGATCGGCGGGGAGATCCCGGCCGCGCCCGGCGCGGGCATCGAGAAGCTTCTCGAGGGCAGCGGCGATCTGCTGACGGACCTCTCGGCGATCGCCAAGTCGCTCAAGGCGATCCTGGGCCGCACCGAGAAGGGCGAGGGCCTGCTCGGCTCGCTGACCTCCAACAGCGAGGAGAGCCGGCAGCTCGGAAACAGCTTCAACGACGCGCTGCACTCCTTGAACGGGATCTTGAAGAAGGTCGAGAGCGGCAAGGGCTTCGCGGGCCGACTTCTCGTCGACGAGAAATACGGAAAGGAAGCCGGCGACTCTCTGGCCGCCGCGATCCACTCGGTCCAGTCGCTGGTCGCGAAGATCGACGAGGGCGTTCGCTCGGGCAACGGAGCGATCCCCGCCCTGCTTTCGGACCCGGAAGGCAAGAAGAAGGTTTACGAGCTAGTCGACAACCTGACCACGGCCGCCTCGAATCTCGCCCTCATCACGCAGAACCTGCAGAAGGGCAACGGCGCGATCCCCGTCCTGCTCAACGATCCGCGCTTCGGCAAAGAGTTCACGGAGAACCTCCGGAGCTTTTCCGCGCACCTCGACTCGATCAGCCGCAAGCTCGACGAGGGCGACGGCACGGCCGGAAAGCTCATCAACGACCCCGCGCTCTTCGACGCCGCGAACCGGCTCGTCGTGGGCGTCAACGAGTCCGCCTTCCTGCGCTGGCTGATCAAGGATCGCCAGAAGGCCGGGATCAAGAAGGAATACCGGGACGCCCATCGCGCCCTGACGGCCACGCCTCTGGCCACCGCGACTCCCTAGGCCTGTGAAGATCCTCATCACGGGCGGGGCCGGGTTCATCGGCTCGCATCTGTCGGACCGGCGGCTCGCGCGGGGGGACCGCGTCGTCGTCCTCGACGACTTCAACGACTTCTACGATCCGGCGGTCAAGCGCGCCAACGTCGCGCCGCATCGGGGAAACCCGTCCTACCGCCTGGTGGAGGGCGACATCCGCGACCGCGGCCTCGTCCTGCGCCTCTTCGCCGAAGAAAAGTTCGACGCCGTCGCGCACCTGGCGGCCCGGGCCGGCGTGCGGCCGTCGCTCACCGAGCCCGTGCTGTACGAGGAAGTCAACTGCGTCGGTACTCTCCACCTCTTGGAGGCGGCGATCGCCCACGGCAAGCCGCGTTTCGTCTTCGCCTCCTCCTCGTCGGTGTACGGGATCAGCAAGCGCCTCCCCTTCGCCGAAGACGATCCCGTGGACTGCCCGATCTCGCCCTATGCGACGACCAAGCGGAGCGGCGAGCTCCAGGTCTTCAACGCCCACCACCTCCACGGCCTGCCGGCGGTGTGCCTGCGTTTCTTCACGGTCTACGGTCCGAGGCAGCGCCCGGAAATGGCGATCGCGCGGTTCATTCGCTGCCTGGAGGAGGGGCGGACGATCCCCTTCCACGGCGACGGGAGCTCGCGCCGCGACTACACCTACATCGACGACATCGTCGACGGCGTCGAGGCCGCGCTCGACCGCGAGCTCGGTTTCGAGATCGTCAACCTCGGCGGCGCCCGGCCGGTGACGCTGGCGGACCTCGTGCGGCTCCTCGAGAAAGCCACGGGACGGACCGCGCGCCTGGACCGGCGGCCCGATCAGCCGGGCGACGTGCCCGTGACGTATGCGTCCACGGAGAAGGCCGAGCGGCTCCTGGGCTTCCAGGCGCGGGTGCCGCTGGAAGAGGGCCTCCGGCGCTCGGTCGAATGGCACCGGCGGGCCGCCCAGAGCGAGCTGGCTCGATGAACATCTGCATGGTCGGAACCGGCTACGTTGGTCTCGTCACCGGGGCCTGCCTCGCCGACTTCGGGATGAACGTGGTGTGCGTCGACAAGGACTCCGAGAAGATCGCCACGCTCCAGCGGGGCGACATCCCGATTTACGAGCCCGGCCTCGAAGAGGTCGTCGCGCGCAACGAGCGCGCCGGCCGTCTGCGCTTCACGACCGACCTGAAGTCCGGCATCGAGGAAGCGCTGGCCATCTTCATCGCCGTGGGGACGCCGCCGAAGCCCGATGGATCGCCCGACCTGACCTTCGTGCGCCAGGTCGCCGAGGCGATCGCCGAGCACATGAACGGCTACAAGGTCGTGGTGACGAAGTCCACGGTGCCCACCGGCACGGGGCGCATGATCGAGCAGATCATCAAGGAGAAGAACGGGCGGCACGAGTTCTCGGTCGTCTCGAATCCCGAGTTTTTGCGCGAGGGCTCGGCCGTGTCGGATTTCCTGCGGCCCGACCGCGTCGTCATCGGCGCGAGCGACTCGCGCGCGATCGAGGTCCTCAAGGAGATCTACAACCCGCTGTACCTGCTGGATACGCCGTTCGTGATCACCGACGTCGCCTCGGCGGAGCTGATCAAGTACGCCTCCAACGGTTTCCTGGCGGTGAAGATCTCGTTCATCAACGAGATCGCGCGCCTCTGCGAGGTGATGGGCGCCGACGTGCACGCCGTCGCGAAGGGAATGGGACTGGACAAGCGGATCGGATCGAAGTTCCTGCACCCGGGCCCGGGATTCGGCGGCTCGTGCTTCCCCAAGGACACCTCGGGCGTGGCGGACATCGCGCGGCAGCACGGCCACCCCTTCCGCATCATCGAGGCCACGATCCAGGTCAACGAGGAGACCAAGCGGCGGATGATCGAGAAGATCGCGGCGATCGCCGGCCCCCTCGCCGGGAAAACCGCCGCCGTGCTCGGCCTCTCCTTCAAGCCGGAGACCGACGACATCCGCGAGTCGCCGGCGCTCGCCGTGGTCGAGGACCTGAAGAAGGCGGGCGTCTCCGTGCGGGCGTTCGACCCGGCGGCGATGCACAACGCGCGGGCGGTCCACCCCGACATCCACTACGCGAAGGACGCGTACGACTGCGCCGCGGGCGCCGACTTCGTCGTGCTCGCGACCGAGTGGAACGCTTTTCGGGCACTGGATCTGGCTCGCCTCGGCGCCGCGCTGCGCTCGAAGACACTGATCGACCTGCGCAACGTCTACGAGCCCGCCGAGATGCGGCGCTCCGGCTGGAAGTACGTCGGCGTCGGGAGAGGCTGACCGGATGGCGATGCGGGTGCTGGTGACCGGCGGAGCCGGATTCCTCGGGAGCCATCTCTGCGACCGGCTCCTCGCCGAGGGCCACGAGGTCATCGCCATGGACAACCTCCTGACGGGGAACATGCGCAACATCGCGCACCTCCAGGAGGACAAGCGTTTCCGCTTCGTGCGCCACAACGTGGCCGAATTCATCTTCGTCGACGGTCCGCTCGACGCGGTCCTCCACTTCGCGTCGCCGGCGTCCCCGATCGACTACCTCGAGCTTCCCATCCAGACGTTGAAGGTCGGCTCTCTCGGCACGCACAACGCGCTCGGCCTGGCGAAGGCCAAGAACGCGCGCTTCCTGCTGGCATCGACCTCGGAGGTCTACGGCGACCCGCTCGTTCACCCCCAGCCCGAGACCTACTGGGGCAACGTCAACCCGATCGGGCCTCGCGGCGTGTACGACGAGGCCAAGCGTTTCGCCGAAGCGATCACGATGGCCTACCACCGGGCGCACCGCGTGGACACCCGGATCGTTCGGATCTTCAATACGTACGGCGAGCGCATGCGGCCCCGCGACGGGCGGGTCGTCCCCGCGTTGATCGGCCAGGCGCTCGCCGGCGAGCCGATGACCGTCTTCGGGGACGGCTCGCAGACGCGCTCGTTCTGCTACGTCTCGGACCTGATCGAAGGCATTTACCGGCTCCTGCTCTCGGACATCGCGGATCCGGTCAACATCGGAAACCCCGCCGAGCTCTCGGTGCTCGAGTTCGCGAAGACGATTCGCGCCCTGACCGGGGCCGGGAGCGAGATCGTCTTCCAACCCCTGCCCGTCGACGACCCGAAAGTGCGCCAGCCCGACATCGCGAAGGCACGCGAGAGGCTGGGATGGGAGCCCCGCGTGCCCCTGGAGGAAGGCCTGAAGCGAACGATCGACTGGTTTCGGAGGCGGCCGGCCGACTGAGTCTTGCTATTCCCCGTCGCTCCCGATCGCCTCGACCGGACACGAATCCTTGGCCTCCTGGCACTGCGCCTCTTCCTCGGACGATTCGGGCTGGCGGGAAACATAGGAGTATCCCCGGTCCTCGCTGCGTTGAAAGTTGCCGGGAGCCGTGACGCGACAGACGTCGCAGTCGATGCACTGCGAGTCCACGTAGTACTTCCCGGGCACGTTTTCCATCACCCGGTCTCGGCGCTCGGCCATAAGGGCGGGAACCTTAGCATGGCGTCCTCCGCGGTCCAAATGAACGTGGGGTCAAGGGTTCCGACCCCCGAAAACGCGTGCGCTAGACTGCCTCGCGTGCGCAGAGCCGGCCTCGCCGCGCTTCTCCTCGTCGGCACCGCCGCCTGCCGCCAGCAGCCGCTCCCCGAAGGTACCGCGGCCGACCGCGACGTGGCCGCGGGCCGGCGCATCTTCGAGCGCAAGTGCGCCTCGTGCCACAACACCAACGGGGACGGAAAGACGATCGTCGCCGGGCACTTCCCGCATGCGAATCTGATCGACGGAATCTGGCGCTCGGACGGAAGCCCGGCGGCGATCGAGGCACAGATCCGGCACGGCCACGACCCGATGCCGAAGTTCGAAGGTAAACTCACCGACGAGGAGATCCGCCAGACCGTGGCGTACGTCGTCGTCCTGTCGCAGAAAGCGTCCCCTCCCTCCGCTCTGTCGCAGCCGGCTTCCCCTCCCCCCGCGGTCAACGCCGGAAAACCGTGACCCGACGACTCCCTCTCTTCCCGCTGCCGGGTGTCGTGCTGTTGCCCGGCACGACGCTTCCGCTGCACATCTTCGAACCTCGCTACCGCGCGATGGTCGCCGACGCGCTGGAAGGGGACCGCACGATCGGCATGGCGATGTTGAAGCCGGGCTGGGAGGCGTCCGAGGAGGATCCGCGCATCTATTCCATCGGCGGCGCCGGCGAGATCGTCGACTCCGAGCGGCTCGACGACGGCCGGTACAACATCATCCTGGAGGGCCGCTTTCGTTACCGCGTCGTCGAAGAGTCCCCGGCCTCGCCCTACCGCGTCGCCCGGGTCGAGGAGGTCCGCTCGGTCCCTTTCGCGGACCTCGACCAGCAAACGCGCGTGCTCACCGCCGCGACGGCCCTTTTCGGCGAAGTGGCGCGTGACCTGGAGCTCCCGCCGCTGCCGTCCGACGCGCTGTCCGCCGAGCGCCTCGCCTCCGAGATCGCGCTGCGACTGCGCTACGCGCCGCCCGAGCTACAGACGCTCCTGGAGACCGACTCGGTGGAGTCCCGGTTCGAGACGCTGGTGGGCCGGATGCTCGAGTGGAAGGGGCGCATGGAGTTCCTGGCGCCCTACCGCGCGCCGGAGCTGGATCCGCGAAGGAATTGACCGCAGCGGCGCCGGGGCGCTCGCTGCGGTCATCCCGAGGGCCTCCGGCCCGAGGGATCCCGAACTCGTCGAGCTCAGCGCCGCGGCCGCGTCGGCACCGCGTCGAGGAACGTCGGCTCGAAGGAGGCCACTCGCCAGCCCACCGGCGTTTTCTTCATGCGCGCGACGTGCCGACGGTCTTCTTCGCCGCCTCGCCGTCGGTCAGCGCCGCCGCGGCGGGCGTGTCCTCGCGCGCCCAGGCGTCGAGGAAGCGCTCGAGGACGCGGTCGGGCGCCCGGAGGACGAGCTACCGGTAGGCGACGATCGCGCCGCCGGCCAGGAGAAGCAGGAAGAGAAGTTTTTTCAGAGGCTAATTCTGCGACGCATTGAGCGCCCGCTCGTGCGCCCAGCTGCGGATCTGCTTGATCTGCTCTTCCATGGTGACCGCCAGCGGAACCGTCGCCGCGATCATCCGGTACATGTCGTCTTCGTTGAGCTCGCGCTTTTCGGCGTAGGCGTCGACGACGGCCGAGACGACCGCCTGCTCGATCTCGGCGCCGTTCCAGCCGTTGGTGGCCTTGGCCAGGAACACGAGGTCGAACTTCCCGACGTCGCAGCGGTTCTTCTTCAAGTGAATCGAGAAGATCTGTTTGCGCTCCTCCTCGTTGGGGAGGTCCACGAAGAAGACCTGGTCGAAGCGCCCCTTGCGGATGATCTCGGCGGGAAGCAGGTGGATCCGGTTCGCCGTCGCGGCCACGAAGACGAGCGCCGACTTTTCCTGCATCCACGTCAGGAAGCCCGAGAAGATGCGGGACATCGAGGCGTCCTGTCCCTCGCGGTACCCGCCCACGCCCATCTCGATCTCGTCGATCCAGAGCACGGCCGGCGAGACCGCTTCCACGGCGCGCAGGGCTCTCAGGAACGTCAGCTCGGGATTGTCCGTGCCGAAGACCGCGTTCATGTCGAGGCGGAAGAGCGGGAGATTCCAGAGCGTCGAAATCGTCTTGACGCAGAGGCTCTTGCCGCAGCCCGAGATCCCCATCAGCAGGATTCCCTTGGGGATCGGGATGCCCGCGTCCAGCGCGTCCTTCGAGAAGAGCTGCCGCCGCTTCTCCAGCCACGTTTTCAAGATCGAGTATCCCCCGACGTCCTCGAGCGAGAAGCGCGGAGGGACGAACTCGAGGACGCCCTCCTTTCGCGACATCTGCTCCTTCTCGGCCAGGACCTCGAGGAAGGCCGCCTCGTCGAAGATCTTGCGGTTCGCGAAGACTTTCGACACGAGGTGGCCGATTTCGTCGGCCGTCAGGCCCCGCATCGCGAGCGAGAGGCGGCGCATCGCGGCCTCCCCGACGTCGATGCCGAGGCGCTTCTTCAAATGGCCGTCGAGGAGCTTGCCGATCTCGTTGTCGTCGGGCAGCTCGTACTCGACGACGTAGATCTCCTTCTTCGCCTCCTCCGGAATCGAGAGCCGCGGCGAGACGAAGAGCACGTGGCGTCCCCGATCCTTCAGGGCGCGGTAGAGGTCCCGCATCCGCCGCACGATGTCGGGCCGGCCCTCGGCTCCGGTCGGAAAGTCCTTCAGCAGGTAGAAGCCTCGCCCCTGCGCCGCGAGAATCGCTTCGAGCGCGCGGACCGGATCCTGCGTGTCGGGGACCGGCATCCCGTCCACGACCAGGCCCTCGACGACCGACCAGACCCCGTATGGAGAGGGCGCGCCGTAGAACGTCTTGGCCAGGTGCTGCGCGAGCCGCTCCACGCGTGTCTCCTCCCAGGTCAGCACGTAGAGCAGGGGATGGCCGCCCACCAGCGCCTTGCGAATGCGCTCCATCGCCTTCGAAGGCGCGGCGACGGGCGCCGGCGCGGTGGTACTCACGCAGGGATTGTAACAAGCCTTCGCCGCCGGGACGGTTACAATGGCCGCACATGGCCAATCCCGAGCATCTGCGGCTCCTCCTGTCCCCGGACTGGAACGAGTGGAGGACGAAGAACGTCAACGTGACGCCGGATCTGACCGGGGCGGCGCTGTCCGGCGCGGACGTGTCCGGAAAGGACCTCAAGCGCGCCGACCTGACGCGGGCGGACCTGACCAAATCCACGCTCTCGGGGACCGATTTCACGCGCGCCGCGCTGCGCAACGCCCGTTTCGAGGGAGCGTCGGCTCCGGGAGCGATCTTCGAGCACTGCGCTCTCGATTTTCTGGACTTCTCGAAGGTGTTCCTGGCCGGGGCGCGTTTTCGCTCGGCCTCGCTCCAGAGCTGCTCCCTGGTGGGCGCGGACCTGGCCGGAGCCGACCTCTCCTTCACGCGGCTGGACGGCGCCGACATCACCGGAGCGAACCTGGCGGGCGCGGTGCTGCGCGACGTCAACTTCCGCGGCGTGAAGATGTCCAACGCGCAGTTCGACGGAGCCGACCTCTCGCGCGCGATCTTCGAAGGCGTGGCCGCCCTCCGAGGTTCGTTTCCGAACGCCAACTTCACCGGCGCCAACCTGAAGACCGCCGATCTTTCCGGCGCGGACCTGCGGCGGGCGAACTTCGCCGGTGCGATCCTCCGCCAGGTGTCCCTGAACGCCGCCGACTGCGAGCGCGCCGAGTTCCCCGACGCGGACCTCGAGCTCGCCTCCGCGGTCGAGGCGAACTTCACGTCGGCGGGCTTCGACCGGGCGAAGCTGCGGAAGGCCGACCTGCGCAAGGCGGTCTTCCTCGACGCCGGAGGGGCCGACGTCAGCTTCTCGGAGGCCAAGCTGACCGAGGTCGACCTGCGCTCCGCGCGCTTCGAGAAGGCCAGCTTTCAGGGAGCGGACCTGTCCAAGGCGATCCTGAGGCGGGCGAACCTGAAGCCGTATTCGTTCGTCGCGGCGAGCTTCTCGGGCGCGGACCTCGGCGAGGCGCAGGCCGAGGGGGTGAATTTCTCGCGGGCCGATCTCTCGCTCGGCAACTTCCGGCTGGCCAATCTGAAGCGCGCCGACTTCTCGGGCGCCCGGGGGTTCGAGGCGGACCTCTCGGGCTGTCTGTTGATCGGCGCCAACTTCCAGGGCGCCGCCTTGAAGGACGCCGATTTCCGGTTCGCGAGGGCGATCGGCGCGGACTTCTCGGGCGCCGACATCACAGGCTCGGACCTGGCCAACTCGGACTTCACCGAGGCGAACTTCAAGAAGACGAAATTCTGGGGCTCGACGGCGCGCCGCGCCAAGCCGCCCAAGGGCAAGGCGTTTCTCTTCTCCCTCTCCACGAAATTCTCCAAGGCCAAGGAGAAGAAGACGAAGGCCGCCGACGACAAGGAAGCCAAGCGCCAGAAGCGGATCGCGGAGCTCGAGGCCCAGGCCGACAAGAAGGCGCCGCACCTGACGGGCCGGAGAAGGTAACTAGACCGCAGACTGCAGAGGAGTCGTCTGCCGTCTGCCGTCCGCCGTCTGCCGGCTACTTGGTCTTCGTCGGGCTCGCCGTCGGCGGCGGAGCGACGGCCTTCTCGAACGCGGTCGAGAGCTTGTCCACCGCGTCCCGGTCGAGCACGAACGCTCCCGGGCGGCCGCTGACCTTCGCCGCGATCGCGCCCGCGTGCGGAGAAAAGGCCAGGGTCCAGGGAGGCCCGTCCTTGCGGCGGACCGTGACTTCCGCGACCGGCTTCTCCAGGCCCGAGGACTCCCCGGCGTCGAGGAAGGCCTTGCTCTTCAACGCCAGCAGCGCCGACAGCAGGTCGTCCACCGCCGGAGCGAGGACCGAATGCCCCGTGGATACCCAGCCATCCTTCTCGCGCGCAAGCGCCCGGTGCGTCTCGCCGAAGCGCCCCTCGACCGCCGTGGCTTCGCCGCGGTCGAAGGCGACCAGGAGGCCGCTGCGGAAGGGCTCCGCCTCCTTGGAAAGCTCGTCCACGATCTCGCGGTCCACGGTCAGCACCTGGCCGTTGCGCAGGGCATAGATCGAATTCCCGTCGGAGCGGGTCGCGCCGAAGTCCACCGAGGTGACCGCGCCCTTCTCGCCCGTCACCGTGGCCCGGTAGAGCGGCGGATTCAGTGACAGCACGCCCAGATCGTCCGAGCCGTGCACGAACTCCCCGACGCGGAGCGACGTCAGCTGGTTGACCAGACGGTCGGCCTCCGTGGAGTCGGCCAGGTCCGCGATGGGCTCGGACAGCCACCACGCCCCCTCCTTGCGGGAGAGAACGAGCTTGCCCCGGCCGCGGAGGACCTCCAGACGCGTGACGTCGGAGGAGGAACCGCCGAAGACCTCCTTGCTGCGGAAGTCGTCGACGGGCTTGCGCACCGAGGTCAGCACGGAGCTCGGGATGAAGAGCACCTTGTCTTCTCCCTCGGCGCGCGCCGAAGCGATGTCGGTCCCCGGCACTTCGAGGCCGAAGTCGAGCGTCCGCGTCTTCGGCGTCTTCGGGGCGTCGGCCTCCGTCCAGACGAGCGTCGCGCGGGCGGCCGGCTTTTCCAGGCCGTAGTCGGACAGTTTCGCGTCCGCCGTATCTCCTCCGGAGCGCTTGAGCTCGGCGAGCTCGGTGACCACGCCGTTGACCGCGAATGCGTCGGCGGGATACGCGGCGGGCTTGACCATGCGCCAGGGCCCGTTCTCCGCGCGGTCGAACTCGAGGACCTCGTCGCCCCGCGTCAGCGTCAGACGAGTCACGCGCTCCTGGGGAAGGTCCCAGTACAGGTCCCCCTTGCGCTGCTGCTCCGACGTCGTCGGCATCTTGCGCTCGAAGAGGACGATGAATGCGAAGAGCGCGGCGACGACGGCCGTCAGAAGGAGCAGCTTCTTCGGCGACACCCCGGCCCTCAGTCCCTGCGCTTGAACCAGACGAAGATGCCGATGGCCATCGCCAGAGCGGGAAGACCCAGGACGGACGCGATGCCGATCTTGCGGACGTCGGAGTCCGACAGCGTCAGCGACGCCTGCTCGAACGCCTTGGGAGCGATGCCGATCTGCTTCTCGCTGCCCGCCAGCCAGTGCAGCGCGTTGGCGAAGAAGATCCCGTTGGCCCCGTTGGACAGGGCGCCGTTGGTGGCGAAGCGCGAGTTTCCGACGACCACCAGGCGCGGCGCCTTCGTGTCGGGCTTCTTCTCGTCGGCCGGACCGACCGCCACGGCCAGCGACACGGGGCCCTGCGTGTCCGCTGGATCCTTCTTCAACCCGGCGTCGAGATTCTTCAGGCTCGTTTCTCCCCATCCGTCGGGAGAGGTCTCCACGAGCATCGCCTCGGACACGCCCTCCGGCGGCTTCTCCGCCTTCGTCACCGAGCGCACCAGGGAGAAGATCACCGGCAAGCCCTCGGCCGAGAGCGACCGCACGATCGGCTGCGTGCCGTAGCGGTTGGCGAGAACGGTTTCCGCGCCGACCATGGGAAGCGCATTGGCCGGATCCACCACGATGTCGTCGCCGAGCTTGAGCCCGTACGCGTCCAGGATGGCCTTGAAGCCGAGATCCGCCGGCGGCGCTCCGGGGCCCGGAAGAACGGGGTCGAGCAGGACGAGAACGTGCCCGCCGCCCGCCAGGTGCTTCTGCAGCGCGCCGGCCTCGGGCTCCAGAAACGCCGTGCGCGGCCCGGCCACGACGACGACGTCGGCGTCCGACGGCAGGTCGGCCTTGCCGAGGCTGTCCCACGTGCCGACCGTCATGTTGTCGCGCTCCAGCAGCTGCTTGGCTTCGGCGTAGCCGCGTCCTCTCTCGCCGGAGTCGAGCGACGCCTCGCCGTGTCCCTTGGTGAAATAGACCTTGGGCTGGCGGTTCTCGGTGACCGAGAGGATCGCCGAGGTGAAGGCCTCCTCGCCTTTGAACGCCTTGACGGTCGGCGCGCCCATGCCCATTCCGGCCGCCGCGTAGTCGAAATCGGCGAGCTTGTCCTCTTCGACGTACTTCTTCTTGTCGCCGGAGCGGAAGACGATCGTGTTCTGGCGGATCCCGAACTCCTTGACGAGCTGCTCGGCCCGCGCGATGTTGCGCCGCGGGTCGAGATACTCGACCTCGATCTTGGGCGAAAGCTGCTGGTACCGGGACAAGAGCTCGCGGACGGGCTGGAAGAGCCGCGACTCGCCGGTCATGAAGACCGTGACGCGCACCGGAGCCTTGAGACTCGAGACGATCTTCCGGGTCTGCTCGGAGAGCGAGTAGATCTGGGTCTTCGTCCAGTCCGTCCGCTTCCAGTGGCGATAGGAGAGGTAGTTCGCGCCAACGAGCAGCGCCGCGGCGAGAAGGACGCCGACCGCCGAGGTCCCCGCGCGGACCGACCGGACGCTCACGGCGTCTCCTTCTTGGCCGAGATGGAGACCATGCTCAGGAAGAGGAAGAACGCCGTCGCCGAGAGGTAGTAGACGATCCGCCGCGTGTCCACGACGCCGCGGGCGAAGTCCTCCATGTGGTCCCACAGGTTGAAGTAGGAGAAGACCTCGCGCTTGGCCGGGTCGTTGACCATGGACTCGATCAACCCCCCCGAGAAGATCGGGATCAGCATCGCGAAGGTGAAGATCGCGGCGATGATCTGGTTCTTCGTCAGCGTCGAAGCGAACGTCCCGACCGACAGGAAGTACGCGCCCAGCAGCGCCACCGCCAGGTACGCCGACGCCACGGGTCCCAGGTCGATCTTGGTGTTCGCGCGCAGGATCGCGACGTACACGAGTGTCGGCAGCCAGAGCGTCAGGTAGAAGCCGAGGGCGCCCAGGAACTTCCCGAGCACCACGGTTCCTTCGGATACGGGCGACGTCAAAAGGATCTCCAGCGTCCCGGCCTTGCGCTCCTCGGCGAAGAGGCGCATCGCGATGATCGGCAC
>JBKOZO010000080.1:0-33764 GCA_046725935.1 Acidobacteriota bacterium
GTCGGGGGTGAAACTGCTCGACTTCGGGCTGGCCAAGGCGATGGCGCCGCCGCCGTCTCAGTCCAGCCTGACCTCGCTTCCGACGCAGCAGGGGCTGACTCAGGAAGGGACGATCCTGGGGACGTTCCAGTACATGGCGCCCGAGCAGCTCGAGGGCAAGGAGGCCGACGCACGGACCGACATCTTCGGTTTCGGCGCGACTTTGTACGAGATGGCGACGGGGAGGAAGGCGTTTTCGGGAACGACACAGGCCTCCTTGATTGGAGCGATCCTGCACACGGAGCCGCAGCCGATCTCGGCGATCGAGCCGATGGCGCCGCCCGCTCTCGACCGCGTCGTGAAGACCTGTCTCGCCAAGGACCCCGAGGACCGCTGGCAGAGCGCTGGCGACGTCGGCAAGGAGCTCAAGTGGATCGCGGAAGGCTCGGCGGCTGGGATCGCGGCGCCGGCCGTCGTCGTGTCGCGCCGCCGGACCCGCGAAGGCATTGCCTGGGCGGGTTTCGCCATCGCAGGGCTTTCCGCCGCGATCCTCGGCGCCGTGCTCTTACGTCAGGCAGCGCGGGCGCGCGATGTCCGGCCGGTTCGCGCCTTCATAACCGCTCCCGAGAAAACGACGTTTCGGTTCCAATTCGCGGGCGGTCCGCCCTCCCTCTCGCCGGACGGCCGGAAGCTCGTCTTCTCAGCGGCGACCTCCGACGGGAAGCGCGTTCTCTGGTTACGCCCGCTTGAGTCCATGGCGGCTCAGCCGCTTGCCGGGACCGAGGGCGCCATTTTTCCCTTCTGGTCGCCGGACTCGCGTTTCGTAGGATTCTTTGCCGAAAGGAGTGTGAAGAAGATCGACGCTTCCGGCGGGCCGCCGATCACTCTGTGCGAAGTCTCGGAAGGAGGGCGCGGGGGATCCTGGAACCGGGACAACACGATCATTTTTGCGGGTCGGTATACGCCCGTCTATCGGGTCTCCGCGGCGGGGGGCAGTCCGGTGGCGATCACGAAGTTCGATCCGGCCCGCAAGGACACGACGCATCGGTGGCCACTCTTCCTGCCGGACGGCACCCGTTTTCTCTATCTGGCCTCCCAAATCGGCTCCGAGAGCGAGAGCAACGCGATCTTCCTGGCTTCTCTCGACGGCAAAGAGAATGGCCTCCTCTTTCATGCGAGCTCCAACGTCGCGTACGCTTCCGGACATCTGCTGTTCGTGAGGGAGCGCATGCTGGTCGCCCAGCCGTTCGACGCGCGCCGCGGGCGCTTCACAGGCGAGCCGTTCCCGATTGCCGAACAAGTGCAGTACGACCCGATCTACAGCCGCGGCGCCTTCTCGGTCTCCGACAACGGCGTGCTTGCATACCACACGGGTTTGGGACTGGGGGCCGGGGCGGAGCTCGTCTGGTTCGATCGGGCGGGCAAATCCCTCGGCTCTCTCGGCGAGCCCTTACCGTATCTGGGCCCCCGACTCTCGCCGGATGGAGAGCGCATGGCCGTTTCGATCTGGGATTCGCGCGCGGGCACGGCGAGCATCTGGATCAACGACATCGAAAGGGGAATCAAGACCCACCTCACGTTCAGTCCGGAGATCGATCGCGCTCCGACGTGGTCGCCGGACGGCCGGCGCGTCGCGTTCGCACGACGACGAACAGGCGTCTACCAGATCTGTGCGAAGAATTCCGATGGCTCCGGCTCCGAGGAGACCCTTCTGCAATCCGCCGCGGACGATGTCCCGGCGGACTGGTCTGCGGATGGCCAGTTCATCGCCTTCGGTCGCGCCGCGCGATCCGGGATGCGCGAAGACATCTGGATTCTCCCCGTTTCGGGAGATCGCAAGCCATTCCCGTTTCTCCAGAGCGAGTTCAACGAGACGTCTGCTCAGTTCTCTCCCGACGCCAAGTGGCTGGCGTATGCCTCGGACGAATCGGGGCGGTTCGAAGTCTACGTGGTCCCTTTTCCCGGGCCCGGCGGCAAGTTTCAGATCTCGTCTTCCGGCGGGGTCGACCCGCGCTGGCGACGAGACGGGCGGGAGATCTTCTACGTCGCGTTGGACCAGAAGCTCATGGCCGCAGAAGTCGAAACGAGTCCCGCTTTTCGCGTCGGCGCTGCCCGCGCCCTGTTTCCAATTCGCCCGCGCGCGATCGGCTCCATCTACGACGTCTCGTCCGATGGCCAGAAGTTCCTGGTCGCGAACCTCACGTCCGAAGAGGCCTCGCAGCCGATCACACTCGTGCTCAATTGGACCGCGGAGCTGAGGAAATAGATGGCGCTTGTCTCCGGCACTCGCCTGGGACCGTACGAGATCCTCGCGCCGCTGGGCGCGGGCGGGATGGGGGAGGTTTACAAGGCGACGGACACGCGGCTTCAACGGACCGTCGCGGTGAAGGTCCTGCCACAGCGACTCTCTGCTTCTCCCGAGGTTCGCCAGCGTTTCGAGCGGGAAGCCAAGACGATCTCGCAGCTTTCGCACCCGCACATCTGCGCGCTCTACGACGTGGGAAGGGAAGGCGACACCGAGTACCTCGTCATGGAGTATCTCGAGGGCGAGACGCTGGCGGAGCGGCTGGCAAGAGGGCCGCTGCCGCTGGAGCAGACGCTGCGGTATGGCGTCGAGATCGCCGACGCGCTGGACAAGGCGCACCGGCAGGGGATCGTGCACCGGGATCTGAAACCCGGCAACGTGATGCTGACGAAGTCGGGGGTGAAGCTTCTGGACTTCGGCCTCGCGAAGGCGATGGCGCCGCCGCCGTCCCAATCGAGCGTGACTGCGCTTCCGACACAGCAGGAACTGACTCAGGAAGGGACGATCCTGGGGACGTTCCAGTACATGGCGCCGGAACAGCTGGAAGGCAGAGAGGCGGACGCGCGGACGGACATCTTCGCCCTGGGCGCGACTCTCTACGAGATGGCGACGGGCCGGAAGGCGTTCGAGGGCGCGAGTCAGGCCTCGCTCATCACCGCAATCATGTCGTCGCAGCCTCCTTCCATTTCGGCGATCGCGCCGATGGCGCCTCCGGCACTGGATCGCGTGGTGAAGGTGTGTCTCGCCAAGGATCCGGAGGACCGCTGGCAGTCGGCGCGCGACGTGGCGAGCGAGCTGAAGTGGATCGCCGAGGGAGGATCGCAGGCGGGGGTTCCGGCTCCCGTCGCCTCGCGCCGCCGGCTGCGGGAGCGTGTCGTCTGGGCCCTGGCCGGCGTGCTCGCCGGCGCGATCGCCGCCGCTCTGGCCACGCGGGCATCGATGCGCGCCGGCGGCGAGCGCCGTCCCGGCGCGGCCCTTTCCGTGGCGCTGCCGGCGACCGAGCAATTGGTGATACGACAGAACCATTGCCTCGCGGTTTCACCGGATGGCACCCGTATCGTCTACGTCGCGACGGGCGGAGGCGCACGGCAGCTCTATATGCGCCCCCTCGATCGGTTCGCCGCCACTCCGATTCCCGGTACCGAGGGTGCCGAGAACCCGTTCTTTTCCCCGGATGGCCAGTGGATCGCTTTCTTCGCGGACTCCAAGCTCAAGAAGGTCTCGCTCGGCGGCGGACCGCCGGTGACCCTCGCCGAGAGCCGTGCCGCACTCGGCGGCTCCTGGGGGCCGGACGACACGATCCTCTTCACGACCGACTTCACATCGGGCATCTGGAAGGTCTCGGCGAAGGGAGGAGAGCCGCAGAGGGTCACCGCGCCCGATCCCGCCCGCAAGGAACGGGCTCAGATCTGGCCGCGCCTTCTTCCCGGGGGAAAGACGGCGCTGTTCACGATTTGGACCGGGACGAGCTGGGACGAGGCGCGCATCGCCGTGGTGGATCTCGCCACGGGCAAGCACCGGATCGTCCTCGAGGGAGGAACCGACGCTCGCTATGCTCCGACGGGCCAGCTGGTGTACGAGCGGGGCGGATCGCTGCTGGCGGTGCCCTTCGACGCGAAGCGGATGGAGATCACGGGGTCTCCGGCGACGGTGCTCACGGGCGTCCGGTCGGGGATGAGCAACGGCGAATCGCACTTCGACTTCTCCCAGGAGGGATTTCTCGCGTACCTTCCGGGCGGTCTACAGGCCGAGGAGCGGACGCTGGTCTGGCTGGATCGGCACGGAGCGGCCGTTCCGGTGCTGGACACGCCGCGTCCTTACGCCGATCCGGGCCTGTCCCCGGACGGCCGCCGGCTCGCCGTGACCGTCGAAGGCGCCACGTTCGATGTCTGGGTCTATGAGCTCGACCGCGGGACCCTGACGCGCCTCTCGTTCGGCGGAGACGACAGCGTGCCGACTTGGTCTAGAGACGGCAGACGCATCGCTTGGACCTCGAGCCGCGGTGGTCGGCAGAACGTCTTCTGGAGGGCCGCGGACGGGAGCGGGGCGGAAGAACGCCTGACGACCAGCGATCATCCGCAGCGTCCGCAGTCTTTTTCCGCCGACGGCAAGTTCCTCGCCTTCGTCGACGTCGATCCCTCCACGGGAGACGACCTCTGGCTCCTTCCCCTGGACGGTGATCGCAAGCCCGTCGTTTTCCTGAAGACGCCTTTCAACGAAGGGCAGGCCCAGTTTTCGCCGGACGGGAAGTGGATCGCCTACACCTCGAACGAATCCGGGCGCAACGAGGTCTACGTCACGCCCTTTCCCAGACCTGGCGGCAAAGTGCAGATATCGATCGATGGAGGTTCGCAACCCACCTGGTCGCCCGCGGGACGCGAGCTCTTCTATCGGAAGGAAGACAAGCTGCTGGCCGTCCCGGTCGAAACGAAAGTCGGGCTCACGGCCGGGAAACCCTCCGTTCTCTTCGAGGGGAAGTTCGTGGGAGGGTACGACCCGACGCCCGACGGGCAGCGGTTCGTCATGATGCGCTCCAACGAGGCGCAGTCCGCGCCGAAACAGATCAACGTGCTCCTGGGGTGGTTCGAGGATCTCGAACGCCGAGTGGCCCCGCATAGGAGCCGCTGACGTGACGCTCGCCGCTGGCTCTCGCCTCGGCCCCTACGAGATCCTGTCGCCGCTGGGTGCGGGTGGGATGGGTGAGGTCTACAAGGCGAAAGATACGCGGCTGGAGCGGACGGTCGCGATCAAGGTTCTGCCGCAGCGTCTGTCCGCCTCTCCCGAGACGCGCCAGCGTTTCGAGCGGGAAGCCAGGACGATCTCGCAGCTCTCGCATTCGCACATCTGCGCGCTCTACGACGTGGGCCGCGAGGGCGAGACCGAGTACCTGGTCATGGAGTATCTGGAGGGCGAGACGCTGTCGGAGCGGCTGGCGAAGGGTCCTCTGCCGCTCGAACAGACGCTGCGCTACGGACAAGAAATCGCGGACGCCTTGGATAAGGCGCACCGACAAGGAATCGTGCACCGGGATCTGAAGCCCGGCAACGTGATGCTGACGAAGTCGGGGGTCAAGCTTCTGGACTTCGGGCTGGCGAAGGCGATCACGCCGCCGCCGTCGCAGTCGAGCCTGACCGCGCTTCCGACGCAGCAGGGACTGACTCAGGAAGGGACGATCCTGGGGACGTTCCAGTACATGGCGCCGGAGCAGTTGGAGGGCAAGGAGGCCGACGCGCGGACGGACATCTTCGCTCTGGGTGCGACGCTGTACGAGATGGCGACGGGGAGGAAGGCGTTTTCGGGGACGAGCCAGGCGTCGCTGATTTCCTCGATCATGACGGCGGACCCACCGCCGATCTCCACCCTTCAACCCATGACTCCGCCGGCATTCGACCGGGTGGTGAAAACGTGCTTGTCCAAGGATCCCGAAGAGCGCTGGCAGTCGTCCGGCGACGTCGCCAAGGAGCTGCGCTGGATCGCCGAGGGATCGGCAGCCGGCCTCGCCGCTCCAGCGGTCGTTTCCTCCCGTCGGCGTCTGCGCGAGCGGCTCGCCTGGACGGCGGCGGTCGTCGCCGCGGCGGCGGCAACGTGGTTCGCGGTCGCCCGATCGCGGAGGCCGGCCGAATCCCGCGCGCCGATCCGGGCCTTCGTTCCGCAACCTCGAGGAGCGGAGTTTTTTTTCCTCGGTCCTGGAGCCGGCTCGCTGACGCTCTCTCCCGACGGGAAGTACCTGACGTTTGGCACCATGGGCGAGGACGGCGGGAAAATCTGGTTGCGGCCTCTGGAGGCTGTCGAGGCCCGGCCCATTCCCGGAACCGAGGACGGGCAATATCCCTTCTGGTCGCCGGACTCTCGTTTCATCGGGTTCTTTGCGCGCGGCAAGTTAAAAAAGGTCTCTGTTTCGGGGGGTGCGGCTATCGACATCTGCGAAGTCTCCGGCGAGCCCCGAGCAGGCACTTGGAGCCGAGACGGCGTCATCCTCTTCGAGCCGCACTGGCGGGAGGGTCTCTCTCGGGTCTCGGCGGAGGGGGGAGTCCCACAGCCCGTCACGAGAGTCGACACGACTCGACGAGAGACGACGCATCGCTTCCCGTTCTTTCTTCCGGACGGGCGCCACTACCTCTACCTGGTGGGGAGCCACGTGGCCGAGGACACGAGCGGCGAGAATGCGATTTATCTCGGTGAGCTCGGTTCGATGAACCGACGCTTGATCGTCCATGCGCGGTCGAACGCCCTCTATGCGTCGGACCATTTGCTGTACGTCCGCGGGCGGCAGCTCGTGGCCCAGAGATTCGATCCCAAACGTCTGACCCTCGAAGGCGAACCCACGCTCGTGGCAGACGGGGTTCGTTACGAGAGGGGCTTTTTCCAGGGAGTGTTCTCGGCCTCGGAGACGGGCATCCTCGCATTTCAGCGGGGCGAAGGCGAGACGCTCACGCGCATTCGGTGGTACGAGCGGTCGGGCAAGCCCGGTTCATACCTGACGGGGCCGGGTGCGCATTTCGACGTGAGGCTGTCTCCCGACGGAAAGACGGCAGCCGTCACGACCGGGGACCCCGGCGATGTCTGGCTCCACGACCTCGATCGAGGAATCCGGACACGTCTGACCTTCGATCCCATGACCGACTCGGGCGCCGTCTGGTCGCCCGACGGAAAGGCGATCTACTATTCTTCCGACCGCCAAACCCAGTGGCGCGTCTTTCGGCGGCAGGTCAGCGGTACCGGACAAGAGGAAGAGGTGACATCGGATACGGAGCCGGGTGCCGTCTGGGACGTATCTCCCGACGGCCGTTACCTAGTGTTCGAGCGATACGCGCGGCCCGGCAGGAATTTGGACCTCTGGGTGAGGCCGCTCGCAGGTGAAGGAAAGGCCACCCCCTTTCTGGCAGCGCCCTTCTCGGAGACGGAAGCCCGGTTCGCTCCCGACGGCCGGTGGCTCGCCTACACATCCGATGAGTCCGGACGCACGGAGGTCTACGTCACCTCGTTTCCCGGCCACGAGGGAAAGTGGCAGATCTCGAGCGGGGGAGGATTCGCTCCTCGCTGGCGACGGGACGGGCGCGAGATCTTCTACATGACGCCGGAACGCCGGGTTCAGTCGGTCGAGATCCATCCCGGCGAGGCGTTCCGAGCCGGAGCGCCAAAGCCTCTCTTCGCGACACAGATCGCGCGGCAGCCGTTCGCCTCCTACGACGTCACGGCCGACGGCCAGCGCTTCCTCGTGACGGAGTTCGTGCAAGCCGAAGCGCCCGAGCCGATCACGCTCGTCGTCGACTGGCCCGCGGCGCTGAGAGATACTCGCAGCTCTGAGAGATAAGTGACGCTCCCGTCAGGCGCTCGCCTCGGTCCCTACGAGATTCTCGCGCCTCTCGGCGCGGGCGGCATGGGCGAGGTCTACAAAGCGCGGGACACGCGTCTGGACCGCGCCGTTGCGATCAAGGTGCTCCCCGAGCGTTCCGCTCTCACGCCCGAGGCCCGCCAGCGTTTCGAGCGCGAAGCGAAGACGATCTCGCAGCTCCAGCACCCCCACATCTGCGCGCTCCACGACGTGGGCCGCGAGGGCGACACCGAGTACCTGGTCATGGAGCTGCTCGAGGGGGAAACGCTGGCCGAGCGCCTGGCCCGCGGGGCGCTGCCGCTGGACCAGGGCCTGCGCTACGGCGCGGACATCGCGGATGCGCTGGACAAGGCGCACCGGCAGGGGATCGTTCACCGGGACCTGAAACCCGGCAACGTGATGGTGACGAAGTCGGGAGTCAAGCTCCTCGACTTCGGCCTGGCCAAGGCTTTCTCGACGACGTCGGCCTCGGCGCCGACGTTCACGGCTCTGCCGACCGCGGCGCCGAACCTGACCCAGGACGGCGCGATCCTCGGCACCGTCCAGTACATGGCGCCCGAGCAGCTCGAGGGCAAGACGACCGACGCGCGGACCGACATCTTCGCGCTCGGATGCCTGCTCTACGAGATGTGCACCGGCCAGAAGGCGTTCTCGGGCTCCACACAGGCATCGCTGATCTCGTCGATCATGAAGGAGGACCCCGCGCCGATCTCGACGCGCGCGCCGATGAGCCCGCCGGCGCTCGACACCGTCGTGAAGACGTGTCTCGCGAAGGATCCCGAGGACCGGTGGCAGACCGCGCGCGACGTCGCGATCCAGCTCGAAGCGATTCGAAGCGACCGATCTTCGCCACGGGCGATTGCGGCTGTAAAGACTCGGCCGGCGCTGTCGATCCTCCCCTGGGTCATCGCGGCGGCGGCCCTGGCGCTGGCGGCGTACGCCTGGATCGTCTCGAAACGACCGGCTGCGGCGTCGCCGGTCATCCAAACGTTTCTGCCCCCGCCGCCGAAGACGACCTACCACGTCGTCGGCGCCAACATCGGGGGACTCGCGCTCTCGCGGGACGGCCGGCGTGTCGCCTTCGGAGCTCGCGAGCCGGACGCTCCGCCCTCGATCTGGGTCCGGGACCTGGATTCTCTCGTACCCTTTCGAGTTCCCGGGACCGAGGGAGCTCTCTATCCGTTCTGGTCGCCCGACGGGCGCTGGCTCGGCTTCTTTGCCAAGGGAAAGCTGAAGGTCGTCGAAGCGGTGCCGACGCCGTCGGCTCCCCGTGACCTCGCCGATATCGTCGAGGCGCGCGGCGGGAGTTGGGGCGAGGGCGGCACGATCGTTTATGCGAATTCGAACTTCGGGCCCCTGATGCGCGTTCCGGCCGCGGGAGGGGCGCCCTCGGCCGCGACGCGCGTCGGGAAGAGCCCGGGCGAAGCGCACCGATGGCCGCACTTTCTCCCGGGCGGACGCCGCTTTGTCTACCAGGTCCGCAGGCCCGACCCGAAGGCCCCCCTGGCCGTAGTCCAGTCGGTCGATGTGGGATCACTCGACTCCGGCGACAGCCATGAGGTCCTCTCCAAGAACTACGAGGCGACGAGCATCACTTACGCGCCGCCGGGATACCTTCTCTACCGGCGCGGTTCGAGCCTCATGGCCCTGCGCGTCGATCCGGAGACCCTCGTTGTCAAAGGAGATCCGTCGGCGGTGGCCCAGGACGTCCAGGGCTTCATCGCCACGGGGACCTCCGTCTACGGGGTCTCCGAGAAGGTTTTGGTCTATTGCCCGCGAATCGACGTGAACCTTTCGAGAGTGGTCTGGCTCGATCGGTCGGGCAAGGAGGTTGCCGCGGTCGGCCCACCCGGACGGATCGTCCACATCGCGATGTCGCCGGACGGGCGCGAGGTCGTGACCGCGCAGATCGAGGAGCCTCTGCCTCCCGACCTCTGGTTCTACGACGCGGTGGCGGGCCGCGGCGTCCGTCTCACCCGGGACAGCTTCGCCCAGGTCGCTCCGGTCTTTTCGAGGGACGGGCGGCGGGTTTTCTATACGTCGTACCACAGCGGCCCGTGGGATCTGTGGGAAATGCCCGTGTCCGGTGCGCGAGAACAGAAAATCTTCATGGAATCGGCGGCCCCCAAGACTCCCAATGACGTCTCTCCCGACGGGCGCTACCTGCTCTTTCGGGAGCTCAGCGCGGGCACCCGAGGCGACCTGAGGTACGTGTCTCTGACGGGCGATCGCGAGCCGCACACGTTTATCGCGACGGCGGACGACGAAACCAACGGAGCCTTTTCTCCCGACGGCCGCTGGGTCGCTTACTGCTCGGACGAATCGAGTCGGCTGGAGGTGTACGTCGCCTCCTTTCCGGATCCGGTGCGCCGAGTGCGGGTATCGGCGGAGGGAGGCTCCCAACCCCGGTGGAGCCGCGACGGAAAGGAGCTCTTCTACGTGCGGTCGGGCCAGATCTTCTCCGCCGCCGTCACGCAGAAGGGCGACGAGATCGCCTTCGGCGACGCCCGTCCGCTCTTTCGCCTTCCCCTCTTCACGACGATCGATCCGGGATTCGACGTCATCACGCGCTACGATGTGACCGCCGACGGCCGATTTCTCGCCCTCCTCCGCGTCGGCGAGGAAGCCCCCACGCCTCTCGTCGTCGTTCAGAACTGGGCCGAGGCGCTGAAGGGGAAATGACGCTCGCGCCCGGCGCGCGCCTCGGTCCATACGAAATCCTGGCGGCGCTGGGCTCAGGAGGGATGGGGGAGGTTTACGAGGCTCGGGATACCCGCTTGGCCCGCGTCGTCGCGCTCAAGGTTCTGCCCGATGCGCTGTCCGAGGATCGCGAACGCCTGGCCCGATTTGAGACGGAAGCCCGTGCGGCCTCGGCGCTGAACCATCCCAATATCGTCACGATTCACGACGTCGGGCGCTCAGAGGCGGGCACGTATCTGGCGATGGAGCGAATCGACGGCGAGACACTTCGCGAGCGGCTCGCGAGCGGTCCTCTCCCAGCGCCCGACCTCCTCGTGATCGCGTCGCAGATCGCCGACGGCCTGACCGCCGCCCATGAAGCCGGAATCGTGCATCGCGACCTGAAGCCCGAGAACGTGATGATCCGGCGAGACGGCCTCGTCAAGATCCTGGACTTCGGCCTCGCGAAAGCGGTGCCGGCCGCTTCGGCGCTTCCCGACGCCACGCAGGCCCCGACGCAGACGAGCCTGACGGAGCCGGGTGTCGTGCTCGGCACCGCCGGCTACATGTCGCCCGAGCAGGCGAGCGGAAAAGCCGCCGACCTTCGGTCGGACCAGTTCTCCCTCGGATCGATCCTCTACGAGATGGCGACGGGCCGCCGCGCGTTTCAGCGCCCGACCGCGGTCGAGACGCTCTCGGCGATTCTCCGCGAGGACCCTCCGTCTCTCGCCGCGGCACGGCCCGAGATCCCCGAAGCCTTGCGGTGGATTATCGAGCGCTGCCTCGCCAAGGAACCGGGCGAACGGTACGCCTCGACGCGCGACCTCGCGCGGGACCTGGCGCGGCTGCGCGCGCAGCCGTCGGGATCCGCCGCCGCGGCTCGGGGAGCTCAGCGCAAGCGAATCGTCTCGCGCGCTCTCGCGGCGGGGCTGGTTCTGGCCGCGCTCTTCGCTGCCGGCCTCTTCCTGCTGCGAAGCCGAGCGCGGCCGGACCGGGCGCCGGCCGGCGCCTCGATCGCCATCCTGCCGTTCCAGAACATGGGAGGGCGCAAGGACGACGAGTACTTCTCGGATGGAATGACCGAGTCGCTGATCACGGGCCTGGCGCGCGTGCCCGGGCTCCTCGTGATCGCGCGCAACAGCTCCTTCCAGTACAAGAACCGCACCGCGGACGTGCGCGACGTCGGCAAGGCTCTCGGCGTGCGCTACGTCCTCGAGGGCAGCGTCCAGCGCGCGGATGACTCCGTGCGCGTCAACGCCCAGCTCGTGGATTCCTCGACCGGCTACCACCTCTGGGCGAACAAGTTCGACCGTCCGATGAAGGACATCTTCTCCCTCCAGGACGACATCTCCCGCCAGATCATCGGCTCCCTGAAGCTGGCCCTCTCTCCGGCTCTCGCGGGCACCCCCGCGCCGCCGACGAAGGATCTCGAGGCCTACGACGCTTACCTGCGCGGCGTGCACTATCTCCGCCAGTTGGAGCAGAAGGAGCACGCCGACGCGATTCCGCTGTTCGAGAAGGCGATCGCCCTCGATCCGGAGTTCGCCGCCGCGCACGCCGCGCTCGCGCGCGCCTACATCAGCAAGTTCTTCAACCTCGATCCCGACCCCCAGTGGAAGGCGAAGGCCGAAGCCGAGATCCAACGAAGCCTCGCCCTCGATCCGAATCTGGCCGACGCCTACGTCGCCCGCGGGGACCTGGCGTGGACGCTCGCCAACGGCTTTCCGCACGAAGAGGCGGTCCGCGACTTCCGCAAGGCGCTGGAGATCAACCCCAACCTGGCCGAGGCCCGCCGCGCGCTGGGGAGGGTCTACATGCACGTCGGCCTCTTCGACAAGGCGCACGAGCAGTGGGACATGGCACTGCGCACGGACCCCGGCGACATGTGGGTGATCTATCGCAAGGCGGGACTATTCCTGTTCGACGCCCAGCCCGAGCGCGCGCTCGAGGAGCTGCGCAAGCACCCCGAGATCGCGAACTCCCAGGACGTGGTGCTGGCGCTTCTGTGGCTCAAGCGCGACGCCGAAGCCGAGAAGGTCATGGAAGAGATCTTGAGGAATCCTCCGGAGACGGAGATCCACGCCACGCGCGCGGTCCTCCTCGCGCGGAAGGGCGACACACGCGGCGCCGAGGAAGCGATCGCCTCGTCGATCCGGCTAGGGAAGGGACTGGGCCACTTTCACCACGCCGAGTACGACATCGCGTGCGCGTACGCGGTGATGGGGAAGAAAGACGACGCCCTGGTCTGGCTCCGCCGCACCGCGGCGGACGGCTTCCCGTGCTATCCGCTGTTTCAGAAGGACCCGCTGCTGGATTCGCTGCGGCCGGATCCCGCGTTCCAGGCGTTCCTGGGTGAGATGAAGGCGGGCTGGGAAGCTTACCGGGCCGCTCTCTAAGGATCGGGCCCTGTTGTAGTCTTTCGCCACATTGTCCCTTTCCGCAGGAACGAAGCTCGGGCCCTACGAGGTCCTCGCGCAGATCGGCGCCGGGGGAATGGGCGAGGTCTACAAGGCGCGCGACACGCGGCTCGAGCGGACGGTCGCGATCAAGGTCCTTCCGAAGCATCTCTCGGCGTCTCCCGAGGTGCGCCAGCGCTTCGAACGCGAGGCGAAGACCGTTTCGCAGCTTTCGCACCCGCACATCTGCGCGCTCTACGACGTGGGAAGAGAAGGCGAGACCGAGTATCTCGTCATGGAGTACCTCGAGGGCGACACGCTTTCGGATCGGCTCGGGAGAGGAGCCCTTGCGCTCGAGCAGACGCTGAAGTTCGGCGTCGAGATCGCGGACGCGCTCGACAAGGCGCATCGCCAGGGCATCGTGCACCGGGATCTGAAGCCCGGCAACGTGATGCTGACGAAGTCGGGCGTGAAGCTGCTCGACTTCGGGCTCGCCAAGGCGATGGCGGCGCCCGTGCAGACCTCGGGGGCGACGTCGCTCCCGACGGTGATGGGAACGGGCGAGAACCTGACGCAGGAAGGCACCATTCTCGGCACGTTCCAGTACATGGCGCCCGAGCAGCTGGAGGGACGAGAGGCCGACGCGCGCACCGACGTCTTCGCGTTCGGCTGCGTGCTCTACGAGATGGCGACCGGGAAGAAGGCGTTCTCCGGCGCTTCCCAGGCGTCGCTGATCTCCTCGATCATGAAAGAGGAACCGGCGCCGATCTCGGCGGTGCAACCGATGTCGCCTCCGGCGCTCGACCGCGTCGTGAAAGCGTGCCTGGCGAAGGATCCCGAAGACCGCTGGCAGAGTGCAAGCGACCTTCGCAACGAGCTGAAGTGGATCGCCGCGGGCGGCTCGCAATCGGGAGTCGGCGCTCCGGCGGTTACCGCGCGGCGGAGTCGCTCGTGGCTTCCGTGGGCCGCCGCGCTCGTGCTCGCCGCGGCGGGCTTCGGCGCGGGATCGCTGCTGCGCAAGACGCCGACGGCGCCGGTGACCCGGTCGTCGATCGAGCTGCCGCCGGAGATGGACCTGGATCGCTGGAGTTCGCCCGCGCTCTCGCCCGACGGCTCGATGCTCGTCTTCGCCGCGACGGGAGCCGACCGGAAGCGCCAGCTCTGGGTTCGCCGGATGGATGGCTTCGCGCTGCAGCCGCTCGCCGGCACCGACGACGCCACGAGCCCCTTCTGGTCTCCGGACAGCCACTCGATCGGGTTCTTCGCGGCTCGCAAGCTCAAGCGCGTGCCGGCTGCGGGTGGACCCGTGCAGACGATCTGCGACGCGCAGGACGGCCGCGGGGGCACCTGGAACGTCGACGACGTCATCGTCTTCGCGCCCGCTCCGTTCACGGGTCTCTCGAAGGTGCCGGCCACGGGCGGCGCTCCGGTAGCCGTGACACGCGTCGATAGCCAGGGAAGAACGCACCGCCTTCCGTGGTTCCTTCCGGACGGCAAGCACCTGCTCTATTTGTCGGGCACTCAGACTTCGGACGAAGACAAGGACACCACCCTTCAGGCGCTCGACCTCGCAACCGGCAAGTCCACGCTCGTGTCCCGCGAGAACAGCGAAGGTCGCTTCGCCGAGCCGGGGTACCTCGTGTTCGTGCGCGAAGGAAACCTTCTCGCGCAGCCCTTCGACCCCAAGAGCCTAAAGACGACGGGCCCCGCAGTTCCGATTGCGGAAGGGGTGGCCTTCGAAGCGTTTCGCTGGGTCGGCAAGTTCACGATCGCCGACACGGGACGGCTGGTGTACCAGAGCAACGAAGCCTTCCGGAAGAGCCGCCTGACGTGGTTCGACCTCGACGGCAAGCCGCTCGGCAACGTGGGCGAGGCCGCCAACTTTTTCACGGTCGCTCTGTCTCCGGACGCGCGGCGCGTGGTGGCGACTGTGCTCGGCAACAAGAACCTCCGGCCCGAGATTCGCCTCTACGATCTCGAGAGGGGCGTCGGATCCCGCTTCACGTTCGGCGCTCAGGGCGCGAACTTCCCGGCGTGGTCGCCGGATGGACGCGCGATTGCGTACGGCGACCCGGGATCCGGCGTTCGCGTGAAGGCCGCCGACGGGAGCTCGGAGTCCAAACTGATCCTCTCCCAGAAGACCAACATCTGGCCGCTCTCCTGGTCGGCCGATGGAAAACGGATGCTGCTCCGGATCCAGGACGTCAAGAGCGGAGGCGTCGAGCTCTGGGATCTCCCCCTCGAGGGCGAATCGAAGCCCCGTCAGCTCTTTCCGACGGATCCGGACGAACTTCAGAACGGCTCGATCTCCCCCGACGGGAAATGGCTCCTCTATGTTTCGAACGAGACCGGACGTCGCGAGGTCTACGTCGTGCCTTATCCATCGCTCGGAGAAAAGCGGCAGGTGTCGACTTCGGGCGCTGTATCCGGAAAGTGGATGGGCGATCATGCGATCCTCTACGAACAGCCCCCCGACGGCCGGCTCTTCGCCGTGGACGTCGACACCCGGGGCGGGGGCTTGAGCCTGGGGCCTCCCCGGCCGATCTTCGGCGGCAAGCCGCCGCCGCGGGGTCCCTTCGACGCGACGCGGGACGGCAAGCGTCTCCTTTACGCCGTCCCGGTCGAGGACGCCGCATCCGCCCAGATCCGCTTCGTCTCCGACTGGCGGGCCGAGCTCGCGAGAAAATAGAAGAGTGATCCTCGCCGCGGGTACGAAGCTCGGTCCCTATGAGGTGCTCGCCCCGATTGGTTCTGGCGGAATGGGGGAGGTGTATCGCGCGCGCGACGCGAGGCTCAACCGCGAAGTCGCGATCAAGGTCCTGCCCCGCGCGGTCGCCTCGGACCCCGAGCGGCTCGCCCGCTTCCGCCGCGAGGCGCAGGTGCTGGCGTCGCTCAACCATCCCCACATCGCCGCGATCTATGGGCTCGAGTCCTCCGACGGCGTCGACGCGCTGATTCTCGAGCTCGTGGAAGGCGAGACCCTCGCCGAGCGCATCGCGCGGGGGCCCCTGCCGGTCGAAGAGGCCTTGGAGATCGCGCGGCAGATCGCGACCGCCCTGGAGGCCGCGCACGAGAAGGGAATCGTCCACCGAGACTTGAAGCCTGCCAACGTCAAGCTCGATCCATCCGGTCGCGTCAAAGTCCTCGACTTCGGCCTGGCGAAGGCTCTTTCGATCGACGGCTCGTCCCCCGACATCACGTCCTCGCCGACGCTGACCGCGGCCGCCACGCAGGCCGGCGTCATCATCGGAACAGCCGCATACATGTCCCCGGAGCAGGCTCGCGGGAAGAGCGTGGACAAGCGGGCCGACATCTGGGCGTTCGCCGCCACGCTCTACGAGATGCTCTCGGGCCGCAAGGCCTTCGAGGGGGAGACCGTCTCGGACACGCTCGCGGCGGTGCTCATGAAGGAGCCCGATTGGAGCAGGCTGCCGGCGGAAACTCCGGCGTCGGTCAGGCGCGTGCTGCGGCGCTGTCTGGATCGCGATGCGAAGACGCGCATTCACGACATCGCGGATGCGCGGCTGGAGCTCGATGAGCCATTACCGCCATCCGGTCCGGTGCCGGTCCCGTACCCGAACGCACGCGTGCCGGTCTGGGCCGGGATCGTCGGCCTCGTTCTCGCACTCGCGGCCGCTGCCGGCTGGTGGCTCGCGTTCCGCCCGCGGACCGCGCCGGCACAGGCGCGGATCGACTACGCCGTCGAGCTCCCGGAGGGAGAGCAGGTTCCCTACGACGACTCTCTGGTCATGGACGCCTCGCGCGACGGGACGCGGATCGTTTTCGTCGGCGAGCGCGACGGGAGGCGCCGGCTCTACATCCGTTCCCGGGACCGAATCGAGCCCGCGCCCGTATCCGGCTCGGAGGGCGCGTACAGCCCGTTCTTCTCGCCGGACGCGCAGTGGGTCGGCTTCTTCGCCGACGGCAAGCTCAAGAAAGTGCCCGCCGCCGGGGGCGTCGCGATGGTGCTGGCCGACGCCGTGAACAACCGCGGCGGAGTGTGGCTCGACGACGATACGATCGTGTTCGCGCCGCACTTCACGTCCGGACTCAACCGCGTTCGCGCGGTCGGCGGAAAGACGGAGGTCCTGACCGCGCCCGACGCGAAGGCCGGCGAGCGCACGCACCGCTGGCCGACGTGGCTGCCGGGGAACGCCGGGGTGCTGTTCACGATCGGCCTGCTCAAGGGCCCCGGCAACTACGACGACGCGAAGATCGCGGTGTGGGATCCGAAGACGCGTCGGACGCGCGTCCTCTTCCAGGGCGGCAGCATGGCGCGCTTCGCGCCGCCGGATCATCTCCTGTTCTGGCGATCACTGACGACGATGGCGGTGCGGTTCGATCCGGGACGGGTGGCCGTCAGCGGCGAACCGGGCCCCCTCCCGGAGCGCATCGGCGGCGACCCCTCGAGCGGCGTTGCCTACGCGACGCTCGCCGCGGACGGGACGTTCGCGTTCGTGCCGGCCGGCGAGACGAACGCGGAGCGCACGCTGATATTGACCGATCGCGGCGGCAAGGCCCGGACCGTTCCCGCCCCGCCCCGGGCATACATGTACCCGCGCTTTTCGCCGGACGGCAAACGGCTCGCCGTGTCGATCGGGCCCGGGCACGGAAACGCGGACGACGTCTGGATCTGCGACATCGAAACGGGGGCGCTCACGCGGCTGACGTTCGGAGACGGGAACGGCAATTACTACGCGGTCTGGTCGCCGGACGGGAAGCGCCTGGCGTACACATCGGACCGCGCGCACCAGGGCATCTGGTTCAAGAATGCCGACGGCTCCGGAGAAGAGGAGCCGCTGCATCCCGACGCGCGGCCCCAGCTTCCGCAGGACTGGTCGCGGGACGGCTCGCGTCTCGTCATCAACCAGGGCTTCCCGGTCTCCGACACCCTGCTGGTGTCGCTTTCGGATCGCAAAGACGTTCCGTTCGAGCCCCTCGGCTTCGCGTCGGTGTTTTCCCCCGATGGCGAGTGGATTGCCTACAACGCGCAGAGCTCCGCCACGTCGCCCCCCCAGACCTTCGTGAGGCCCGTCTCGGGCACCGGAGGGAAGTCTCAGATCGGCTCGGAGTTCGGGACCTTCCCCGTGTGGACGGATCGGGAGATCTTCTACCTCTCGGAGAACAAGCAGGTGGTCGCGGTCGAGGTGACCACCAAGCCGGCGTTCCGCGCCGGGCCGCCGCGCGAGCTGTTCGAGTTCCGTTACGACCGCGGCTCGGGTCCGCTTCGCAGCTACGATGTGACCCGCGACGGTCAGACCTTCGTCTTCGTCGGCGGCGCCTCGCCGCGTGCGTGGACGCACATCGACGTGATGACGGACTGGTCGGCAAGGCTGGGAAAGACGGGGAGCTGAGCGGGGTTCCTACGCCGTGACCGGCCGCGCGGCTTCCTTGCGCGGATACTTGGTCGCGACGTAGTCGTCGACGAGCGCGCGGAACGCCGTCGCGAGCTCCTCGTAGGTGCCCTTCAGCGTCGTGAAGTGTTGCCCGTCGATGTAGACGGGGCAGTGCGGCTCTTCTCCTGTGCCGGGGAGAGAGATGCCAATCGAGGCGGCCTTGGACTCGCCCGGGCCGTTGACGACGCAGCCCATGACCGCGAGTGTCATGTTTTCGACACCCTCGTGCTCCTGCTTCCAGACCGGCATCTGGTCGCGGATGTAGCCCTGGATTCTTTCGGCGAGCTCCTGGAACGTCGTCGAGGTCGTGCGGCCACAGCCCGGGCACGCGGTCACGGACGGCGCGAAGGAGCGGATGCCGAGCGACTGGAGCAACTCGCACGCCGCGTAAACCTCCTCGCGCCGGTCGCCGCCGGGACGCGGAGTCAGGGAGATGCGAATCGTGTCGCCGATGCCTTCGTTCAGAAGCACGCCCATCGCCGATGACGACCACACGAGTCCCTTCATCCCCATGCCGGCCTCGGTCAGGCCGAGGTGGAGCGGCTGGTCAGTCTTCTTCGCGAGATCGCGATAGACCGCGATGAGATCGAGCGGCCGCGAGACCTTGCACGAGATGATGATCTGGTCCTTGCGCATCCCCGACTGGAGCGCGAGCTCGGTCGACTGCAGCGCCGAGAGGACCATGCAGTCGTTGATGATCTCTTCGGACGTCCGGCCGAGATCCTCGTCGGTGTTCTCCTGCATCTTCGCCATGACGAGCTCCTGGTTCAGGGAGCCGCCGTTGACGCCGATGCGCACGGGCTTGCCGTTGTCGCGCGCGATGTGGCAGATCGTCGCGAATTGTTCGTCGCGCCGGGCGCCCTTGCCGACGTTGCCGGGATTGATCCGGTACTTGTCGAGGGCCTTCGCGCAGTCCGGGAACTTCGTCAGGAGGACATGTCCGTTGTAGTGGAAGTCGCCGATCAGGGGAGCTTCGACGCCGGCGTCGAGCATCCGCTTCTTGATCTCGGGTACGGCCGCGGCGGCTTCGGGAATGTTGACGGTGATCCGGACGAGCTCGGATCCCGCCCGCGCGAGCTCGATGCACTGCTGGGTCGTGGATTTGACGTCCGCGGTGTCCGTGTTTGCCATGGACTGGACGACGACGGGGGCTCCGCCTCCGACCATCACCTTGCCGACCCGGACGCCCACGGTGGCGTGGCGCTTTCTCGAATTCATGGACGGATCAATCTACCAGATGCCGCAAGCTCGGCGCGGTTGGGCCTGACGCTATCTTGTATGCTCTCCGCAACTTGGCGCTCGCCGGGGGAACGAAGCTGGGTCCCTACGAGATCCTCGCGCCCCTGGGCGCGGGCGGGATGGGGGAGGTCTACAAGGCGCGCGACGCAAAGCTCGGACGCGACGTCGCGGTCAAAGTGCTCCCCGAGAGGCTCACGACGGATGCCGACTCCCTGTCTCGTTTCGAGCGCGAGGCCCGCGCCGTCGCGGCGTTGTCACACCCCAACATCCTCTCGATCTTCGACGTCGGGCGGGAGGAAGGCCTCGCCTTCGCGGTCATGGAGCTTCTCGACGGGGAGACCCTGCGGCAACGCCTCTCGGAGGGCGCGCTCCCCACGCGTAAGGCCCTCGAGTATGGGGCGCAGATCGCCCGCGGGCTCGCGGCGGCGCACGAGAAGGGGATCGTGCACCGGGACCTGAAGCCCGAAAACGTCTTTCTCACGGCCGACGGGAGGGTGAAGATCCTCGACTTCGGACTTGCGAAGGTGGACGCGCTCGAATCCGACGTGACGAAGTCGCCGACGGCCGTGGCCGTGACCGAGCCGGGCACCGTGTTGGGCACCGTCGGCTACATGTCGCCCGAGCAGGTGCGGGGCAAGCCGGCGGACCAGCGGTCGGACATCTTCTCGTTCGGCTCGATTCTCTTCGAGATGCTGACGGGCGAGCGGGCCTTCCGCGGCGATTCGGCGGCGGAGACCATGGCCGCGATCGCGCAGAAGGACCCGCCCGAGCTCTCGGGCGTCGAGACGGCGCTGGCGCCGGGACTCGACCGGATCGTGCGGCACTGTCTGGAGAAGAACCCGAGCGAGCGGTTCCAGAGCGCGCGGGACCTCGCCTTCGACCTCGAGTCCGCCGGGGGCCGATCGTCTTCCGGTCCGTCCGTCGCGAGCTTGGGTCCATCACGGCGGCGGTGGCTCCCTCTCGCGCTGGCGGCGATCGCGATCGCCGGCGTCTCGCTCGGCATCGGTTTCTATCTCGGCCGAGAGACCGCGCGTCCGACATCCCCGCGCTTCTCTCCGCTGACCTTTCGCCGCGGCACAGTCCGCTCTGCGCGCTTCGCGTCGGACGGCCTGACCATCGTCTACGGCGCGGCCTGGCAGGGGGCGCCGATCAGGCTGTTCACGGCCAGGCGGGACAGCCTCGAAGCGGGCCGCATCGAGCTTCCGGATGCCGACATCTTCTCCATCAACCGAAACGGCGAGATGGCCGTCTCGCTCGGCCGTCATTTTCTGTCGACCCATCATGCAATCGGAACGCTCGCCGTCGCTCCTCTCTCGGGCGGGGCGCCGCGGGAGATCCTCGAGAAGGTCGAGGACGCGGACTGGGCCCCCGACGGCAAGGACCTCGCCGTCATCGACGAAGTCGCGGGGCGCTACCGGCTGGAGCTTCCCATCGGAAAAGTCCTGTACGAATCCAGGGGCTGGTTGAGCCACCCGCGGGTGTCGCCCGACGGGACGCTCGTGGCTTTCTTCGATCATCCGCTCCGCTTCGACAATCGGGGGTCGCTCATCGTCGTGGATCGGTCCGGGAAGAAGGCGATGCAGTCGGCCGAGGAGAGCTCCGAGTCGGGCCTCGCCTGGTCTCCGAATGGCAAAGACATCTGGTACTCGGCGGGCTACGGGCTCTCGGGGAGCGAGGTATTCACCATCGACCTCCGGGGCCGCCGGCGCTCACTCTACCGGGCGACCGGCGACGTAACCCTTCTCGATGTCTCGAGAGACGGGCGGACGCTTCTGGCGCGGCAGGGCAACCAGCGCGAGATGCGGTGTCTCCGTCCCGGCGAGGCGCAGGAGCGGGAGCTCTCGTGGCTCGACTGGACCTACCCGCGAGACATCGCGAGGGACGGGAACCTCGTTCTCTTCGACGAGTCGGGATACGGCGGCGGTCCGGGCTACTCCGTCTTCGTGAGGAAGACCGACGGCTCGCCGGCCGTGCGGCTGGGAGAGGGCAACGCGCAGGCTCTGTCGCCGGACGGCAAGCTCGTGATCTCGATCCCGATCACTCGGCCCTATCGGATCGTGCTGCTCCCCACGGGAGCGGGTCAGCCGCGACGACTGGAGGGCAGCGTCGAGGTTTCCGCCGCCCGGTGGTTTCCCGACGGAAGGGGGATTCTGCTCGAGGGAAGCGAGGGAGCGCACGGCGTCCGGCTGTTCCGACAGGACCTCAACGGCGGCTCGCCCAAGGCCCTCACTCCCGAAGGCGTGCGCCTGATCTCCGGCGGGGAGATCTCGCCCGATGGCCGGTGGATCGCGGCGACCGGGCCCGAGCAGAAGGCGTATCTCTATCCCGCGGATGGCGTCGGAGGGGAGCCGAAGCCGATTCCCGGGTGGGGCGACAACGATGAGCTCAGTGGCTGGACCGAGGACGGACGCGGCCTCTTCGTCTACGCGCACGGAGAGCTCCCCGCCAGGGTCGTCCGCCTCGATCTCGCCACCGGAAAGCGGCAGCCTTGGCGAGAGGTTCTTCCCACCGACCCCGCCGGTGTCGTCACGATCGTGCCGCTCCTCTTCACGCCGGATGGCCGGTCCTATGTCTACAGCTACCCCCGGATCCTCTCGCAGCTGTATATCGGTGAGGGGCTTCAGTGATCGCACGAGGGTTCTGATGCTCGCCGCCGGTTCGCGTCTGGGCCCCTACGAGATCCTCGCGCCGCTCGGTGCCGGCGGGATGGGGGAGGTCTACCGGGCCCGGGACACCCGGTTGGAGCGGACCGTCGCAATTAAGGTCCTGCCGCCGCGCCTGTCCTCGGATCCGGAATTCCGCCGCCGCTTCGAGCGCGAGGCGCGCGCCATCTCGCAGCTCTCGCATCCGAACATCTGCGCGCTCTACGACGTGGGCCGGGACGGCGACACGGACTACCTGGTCATGGAGTATCTGGAGGGAGACACTCTCGCCGCGCGCATCGCGGGAGGCGCGCTGCCTTTCGACCAGATACTCCGCCTCGGCTCGCAGATTGCGGACGCGCTGGAGCGCGCGCACCGCGCCGGGATCGTGCACCGCGACCTGAAGCCATCGAACGTCATGCTGACGAAGGACGGCGTCAAGCTGCTGGACTTCGGGCTGGCGCGCAAATCCTCGGCGGCCGGCCGCTCCGCGGACCTCACGTCGGCGCCGACGGATCTGAAGGAAACGGAGGTCACGGGACAGGGTGCGATTGTCGGAACCCTCCAATACATGGCGCCCGAGCAGCTGGAAGGGAAAGACGCCGACGCCCGGACGGACATCTTCGCCTTCGGCGCGGTCCTCTACGAGATGGCGACCGGCCGGAAGGCCTTCACGGGGTCTAGCCAGGCCTCGCTCATCACGGCGATCATGTCCTCGCAGCCTCCGCCCATCGAATCGGTCCAGCCAATGACGCCGCCGCTTCTCGACCGCACCGTGCGGCACTGCCTGGCCCGTGACCCCGACCAGCGCTGGCAGTCCGCGGCGGACGTGGGGACGGCGCTTGGGTTTGCCGCGGAGGAAGCGCCCGGGGTGCTGCGCGGGGAAGCGCTGGCCCCATCGGGAAGGAGCAGATGGATCGCCTGGGGGATCGCCGGCGCGGCGATCCTGCTCTCCGGCTTCGCCCTCTGGCGCGCCCGGCGCCCCTCGACTCCTCCTTTGAAATCCACGCGTTTCCGCGTCGAGTTGCCCTCGAGCGGGTCCTTCACTCTTCCACCTCCCGTCGGCGCCCTCGCGGTCTCGCCGGACGGCCGCAAGATCGCCTTCGTCGCGGGGGTGGGGACGAGATCGCGATACCAGCTCTGGCTGCGATCGCTCGATCAGGTCGAGACGACTCCCGTCCCGGGCACGGAAGGGGCGATCTCTCCCTTCTGGTCCCCGGATGGGCGGTACATCGCCTTCTTCGCCGGCAGCAAGCTCAAGAAGGTCGCCGTCGGGGGCGGGCCGCCCCAGGTGATTTGCGACAGCAATTCCGGCAGCGCCGGAAGCTGGAGTCCGAACGGCGTGATCCTCTTCAACGAGTGGGCGGAGGGACGGGCCGGGATCCTGCGCGTCTCGGCGGACGGCGGGAATCCCGTCCTCGCCGTCAAGCCCGACGATCCGTCTGCCCAACCTGCTCAAGGGTGGCCGAAGTTCCTGCCGGACGGCCGGCGCTTTCTCTTCCTGAAGGGCGCCTACAACATCGGAATCGGAGGAGCGAAAGGGGTGGTCTGCTTGGGCTCGCTCGATTCGGCGGAGGTGCGGCCTCTCTTCTCCGCCGACAGCCGCGCCGAATACGCCCTGCCGGGCTACCTCCTCTTCGTGCGCGACGGCGACCTCCTGGCCCGGCCATTCGATGCGAATGCTCTGGCCTTTACCGGGGACGCAATTCCGGTCGCCTCGGGTATCTGGTACTACCGCCAGTCGGGGGGAGGCGTCTTCTCGGTTTCCGCGGATGGCAGTACGCTCGCTTTTCAACCCCATCCCTTCGAGTCCCGGCTCGTCTGGATCGACCGCGACGGCCGGACGCTCTCCGCGCCGGGAGCCCCGGCCGTCTTTCAACCCGGTGTGCGGCTGTCCCCCGACAGCCGCCGCGTCGCGATGGCGGTCAGCGACACGCGGACGGGAAGCCGGGACATCTGGATCTACGATTCGGTCAGCGGATTGCCCACGCGCCTGACGTTCGAGGATCGCGACGCCGTGTCACCGGTCTGGTCGCCCGACGGCTCCCGACTCGCGTTCGGATCCGCTCGCAAAGGCCCCCCGGACATCTACGTGCGCGACCTCGCCACCGGCCGCGAGACCGCGGTGGTCGAGCTGCCGGGAACCCAGCTCCCGAGCGACTGGTCGCCAGACGGAGCTCGCATTGCCTACCGCGACTACTACCCCGCGCGGGAGCCGCCGTTCCGAATCGGGATCCAGGTTCTGGGTACTCCGGCAACCGCTTCGGCGCCTCCCCCCACCACACCGTTCGGCGAGTTCGACGCGCGCTTCTCGCCCGACGACCGTTGGATGTCGCTCGTCACGGAAGAGTCCGGGTCCCCCGAGGCCTATGTCGTTCCGGCAGGAGGCGGCGGCGGTCGGTACCGCGTCTCCTCGAACGGCGGAAGCCGCCCCCGTTGGAAGCGCGACGGCCGCGAGCTCTACTTTCTCTCCACCGACGGCCGTCTCATGGCCGTCGCGGTGTCGTCCGGCCCGGCAGGGCTCGAGCTCGGCGAGCCCCGGGTTCTGTTCAACGCAGGGCCCACGGCCATCGATTTTGACGTCGCGTCGGACGGTCGTTTTCTCTTTCTCATGAATACCGGGAGCGGAGGGCAGCCGCCGCTGGTCGTCACCGAAAACTGGGCGTCGGGGCTGGAGAGAAATTGACGCTGCCCTCCGGTTCCCGCCTTGGTCCCTACGAGATCCTCGCGCCGCTCGGCGCCGGCGGGATGGGAGAGGTCTACCGGGCGCGCGACACGCGGCTCGGCCGCGCCGTGGCCGTCAAGGTCCTGCCCGAGCGGGTGGCCGCGGACGCCGACGCGCTAGCGCGGTTCGAGCGCGAGGCGAAGGCCGTGGCGGCGCTGTCGCACCCCAACATCCTGGCGCTCCACGACGTCGGTCGCGAGGGTGGCGTTGCGTACGCCGTGATGGAGCTGCTCGAGGGCGAGACGCTGCGGGACGCGCTCGCCTCGGGCCCGCTTTCGCCGCGTCGCGCGACCGACTACGGGATCCAGATCGCTCTGGGTCTCGCCGCGGCGCACGAGAAGGGGATCGTTCACCGCGACCTGAAGCCCGACAACGTCTTCGTCACTGCGGACGACCGGATCAAGCTCCTCGACTTCGGCCTCGCGAAATCCAACGCCGCCTCGGATCCGGGCAACGAGACGCAGTCGCCGACCGTCTCCGGTTATACGGAACCGGGCAAGGTCATGGGCACCGTCGGGTACATGTCGCCCGAGCAGGTGCGCGGGCTCGCCGTCGATCAACGGTCCGACATCTTCTCGTTCGGGTCCGTGCTCTACGAAATGTTGGCCGGACGCCGTCCCTTCCAGCGCGAGACCGCTGCCGAAACGATGACGGCGATCCTCAAGGACGACGCGCCCGATCCGTCCGGCGGAAGCGGGAACGTGTCTCCGGCGCTCGCGAACGTGCTCCGCCATTGTCTGGAGAAGAAACCCGAGAAGCGTTTTCAGTCGGCGAGAGATCTGGCGTTCGCTTTGGAGACATCCACGGCTTCGACGGGCGCGGCGCCGGCCGTCGCGGCTCCGCCTCCTTCGGCGCGGCTGCCGAAGTGGCTGGGCGCGGCCGCGCTCGTCGCGGCTGCCGGTGCCGCCGGTTACCTGCTTCGCGCACGCCCCGCTCCGACGAGCGTGCCCGACTGGTCCGACGTCACGGTGACCGCTTTGACCACCGATCCCGGCTACGAAGGCGAGCCGACGTTCTCGCCCGACGGGCAGACCATCGCCTACGTCTCCGATCGCGACGGCAACTTCGAGATCTATCTCCAACAGATCTCGGGCGGACCCGCGATCAACCTGACCCGCGATCCGGCTGCGGACATTCAGCCCGCGTTCTCGCCCGACGGGCGCGAGATCGCCTTCGTATCGAATCGGTCGGGGACGTCGGACATCTTCCACGCCTCGCCGGGCATGCCGCGGGTCGGCGGCGACATCTGGGTCATGCCGACGCTCGGGGGAGCGCCTCGGCGGATCGTTCAGAACGGGAACTGCCCTTCCTGGACCCCGGACGGCACCGGGATACTGTACGTTCACGGAACTTTTCGCAGCGCGCGCATCGCGCGCGTACCGTCTACGGGCGGCGAGAGCCGCGACATCCCGATCGACGAGCCGTTCGTCGCGCGGTACTTCTTTCCGAGGCTCTCCGTAGACGGCCGATGGCTGGTCTATCAAAACGGAAGCCAGATCGAAGTCGTCGCCGCACAGGGCGGGAAGCCGAGGGTTCTGGTGCGAGGCGAGTACCCCGCGTGGGGGGCGGGTTCGACGACGCTCCTCTTCACCACGGACGAGCCCGGAAAGAACCGCGCCCTCTGGACGGCGCCCTTCTCGCTCACGCGCGGCGAGCTCGCGGGAGCTCCGCGACCGCTGACGGTCGGGCGCGGCCCCGATCTGGGGGCCGCGGCCTCGAGGGATGGCAAGACGATCGCGTTCTCAGCGGCCAGCGAGACGCAGAACCTCGAGGAGCTCCCGTTCGACGCCGAGTCGGGCCGCGTCACCGGGTCGCCGCGGGAGCTGACGCTCGGCAACAACCATGTGAACTTCATCGCCCCGAGCCCGGACGGGAAGACGGTCGCCTTCGGGGCAGGCGGCCGGGGCGGGACCTCGCACATCTGGCGCGTCGATGCACCCGGTCCCCCCACCGAGTTGACGCGCGATCCGGGCTTCTCGGACACGATGCCGGCCTGGTCCTTCGACGCGCGCGAGATCGCCTTTGCACGCCAGACCATCGGAGAATCCGAGGGCAGTTTCGCGCTGTGGATCATGAACGCGGACGGCACGAGTCCGCGTCGCGTGGCGGGGATGACCGGCGCCGGGGTGCCGGTCTGGATGCCGGATGGGAAGCAGATCCTGATGCCCCACGGGGATGACGTGCTCCGTCTCGACCTGGCGTCGGGGCGGACGACACCGGTGCCGGGGGCCAACGGACGCACCCTCTTCATCGCCGACCCATCGGGACAATGGATCGTTTTCCAGACCAGCAAGGGCGGCTCGATGACGCTCGCGAAGGTTCCCGTCTCCGGAGGAACGCCGCAGCAGGTCGTCGGCGAGGGGTACGATGCCTTTCACCCGTCGTTTTCTCCGTCGGGGCGCTGGCTCTACTTCCAGCCGAACCACAAGAACCTGTTTCGGGTCCCCGGCCCGGCGCAGGACTGGCGGGGCGCGGACCCCGAGAAAGTTACGGACTTCTCGGGCGTCGATCTCTACATCGAGGATCCCAAGATCTCGCGCGACGGCAGGAAGCTCTTCTACACGCGGGGACGCGGAACCGGAGACATCCTGATCCTCCACATGAAGAAGGCGGACGCCCGCGGGCGGGCGTCGTAAGCGCAGCGCTCGTTCCGGCCGGGATAGAGTGGCGTCAGAAGACGCGGTTCAACGGCCGCATATAAGAAGGAGGCTCCATGAGAACGCGTACCGCTTTCCTCGCCGTCATCGGTCTGGCGCTGGCTCTGGCCGCGTCGGCACAGACAGTCAACAAGCAGGCTCCCGAGCCCGGGAACAAGCCGATCGAGACGTTCACGGGATTCGCCGTCAGCCTCCAGAGCGGAGAGGCGGGGGTCGTCGAGATCGTCATCAATCGCTGGTCCACCGACGCCGAGCGGGCGATGCTCGAAAAGGTTCTCAAGGCTTCGGGCTCGCAGGCGGCGGTCGAAGCCATGGAGCAGCTTCCGCAAGTCGGTTACATCCGGGGAAACAACACCATGGGTGACGCAATGTTCTATGCGCGCTCGACCGACCTGCCCGACGGGACACGCCGGGTCGTGTGCGCCACGAACCGGCCTCTGTCCGCGTCCGCGATGATTGCCCCGGGAGCCTCCAACCAGTGGGACGCCACGGTCATTGAGATGCATTTCCCGAAGGGCAACGGGAAGGGCGAGGGCAAGATCGTCGTGGCGGCGAAGGCCTCGATCGATCCGAAGACCGGACAGCTGCGCCTGAACAACTACATGGGCGAGCCGGTCCGGTTCGAGAGAATCACGGCGAAGACGTCGTAGCCGGATCCATCGGATCGTGCGCGTTCGGCCGGGACCGCGGTGCCGCTGAACATGATCCTCAACTGGTCGCCTCCATTCACCTCGGCGCGGTGAGCGCGCGCCGCCGCGCGCCGGGGCCCCGCGCGCGCTACCCCGGGGCCCATGTGATCGCCATGGGGCGCGATGCGCTGGGATTTCTCACGAACGTCGCGCGACGCTACGGCGACGTCGCGCGCTTCCGGATTGGGCTCACCACCCTGCACCTTCTCAGCCGGCCCGAGTGGATCCGCGATCTCCTCGTCACGCACGCCGACCGCTTCCACAAGGGACGCGGGCTGGAACGGGCCAAGCGGGTTCTCGGTCAGGGACTGCTGACGAGCGAAGATCCCGTCCACCTTCGCCAGCGGCGCATGATGCAGCCCGCCTTCCACCGCGAGCGCATCGCGGGCTACGCCTCGGTCATGGCGGAGTATGCAGTGCGGCACGCCGAAGGCTGGCGCGACGGCGATACGCGCGACATGCCGCGGGAAATGTCGCGCCTGACGATGGCGATCGTGGGAAAGACCCTGCTCGACGCGGACGTCGATTCCGAAGCCGACGAGATCGGGAAGGCTCTGACGGACACGATCGAAGCCTTCGGGCGGACGATCTCTCTTCAGTTCTTCCAAGTCCTCGACCGTCTGCCGCTGCCCTCCAACCTGCGCTTCGAGAAAGCCCGCGAGCGCATCGACGCCACGATCGCGCGGCTAATCGCCGAGCGCCGAAAGTCACCCCACGGGCGCACAGACCTGCTGAGCATGCTCGTCGCGGCGCAGGACACGGAGGGGGATGGCACCGGAATGACTGACGCGCAGGTGCGCGACGAGACAGTGACGATCTTCCTCGCCGGCCACGAGACGACGGCAAATGCGCTGTCTTGGACGTGGTATCTGCTCTCGCAGAACCCGGAGGCCGAGGCGCGACTCCACTCCGAGCTCGACGCGTTTCCGGCGGGCAGAGCCTTCGGATTCGGGGATCTGCCCGCGCTCCGTTACACCGAGATGGTGCTCGCCGAGTCGATGCGGCTCTACCCTCCGGCATGGATCCTCGGGCGCCGCGCTCTCGTGGACTACGAAGTCGGCGGCTGCGTCATCCCGAAAGGCTCGATCGTCGCCGCCTGCCAGTGGGTGACGCACCGCGATCCGCGCTTCTTCCCGGAGCCCGAACGGTTCGACCCCGAGCGCTTCCGGCCCGAGGCCCGGGAGGCGCGGCCGAAGTTCTCCTACTTTCCCTTCGGAGGAGGACCGCGCGTCTGCATCGGTGAGAGCTTCGCCTGGATGGAAGGCGTGCTCCTGCTTGCCACACTCGCGAGGCGCTGGCGGATGCGCCTGGTGCCGGGACAGGCGGTCGTCCCTTTACCCTCGATCACCCTGCGTCCGAAGCATGGAATGCGCATGGTCCTCGAGCGGCGAGGCGCATAGAATCCGCGTTCAGGAGTCGACATGACAATGGAAGCCGGCGCCCGGCTGGGCCCGTACGAGATCGTCTCGGCGATCGGGGCCGGAGGCATGGGCGAGGTGTACCGCGCGAAGGACACACGCCTGGGCCGCGACGTCGCCGTCAAGGTCCTGCCGGCGCACATGTCCGCGTCGGCGGAGCTGCGCCAGCGTCTCGAGCGCGAGGCGCGGACGATCTCGCAGCTCTCGCACCCGCACATCTGCACCCTCCACGACGTCGGGCACCAGAACGGGACGGACTACCTCGTCATGGAGTTCCTGGAAGGGGAGACGCTCGCCGACCGGCTGGGACGGGGGCCTCTGCCCGTCGAGCAGGCCCTGAAGATCGGGATCGAGATCGCAGGCGCGCTCGATGCCGCGCACCGCCAGGGCATCGTCCATCGCGACCTGAAGCCCGGCAACGTCATGCTGACGAAGTCGGGAGTGAAGCTGCTCGACTTCGGCCTCGCGAAGCTCGCCGCGGGCCCGGCCTCTGCAGTCTCCGGCGTCACCAGCATGCCGACGGCGATGCAAGAGAGCCAGCCGCTGACGACCCGCGGCACGATCCTCGGAACGTTCCAGTACATGTCGCCCGAGCAGCTCGAGGGCAAGGAGGCCGACGCGCGCAGCGACATCTTCGCGCTCGGCTGCGTGCTCTACGAGATGCTGACGGGTAAGAAGGCCTTCACGGGCAAGAGTCAGGCGAGCCTGATCGGCTCGATCATGACGTCCGAGCCGCCGCCCATCTCGTCGATCCAGCCCATGACTCCTCCGGCGCTCGACCGCGTCGTCAAGGGCTGCCTCGCCAAGGAGCCCGAGAACCGCTGGAACACGTCGCACGACGTGATGCTCCAGCTGCAGTGGATCGCCGAAGGAGGCTCGGCCGCGGGGCTGCCGGCGCCGGTGGCCGCGCGGCGCAAGAGCCGCGAGAAGCTGGCGTGGGGAGTCGCGGCGGCGGGAATCCTGGCGGCGGCCGCTCTAGGCTATGGCTTCCTCCGTCGCGCGCCGAAACCGCCGCGCCTCGTCCGGTTCGAGGTCGCCAATCCGCCCGGCCTCACGACGATCGACGCGCCCAAGATTTCCCCCGACGGCAAGATACTCGCGTTCAACGCGACCGACTCCAACGGCAAGACGCAGATCTGGATCCGGCCTCTCAACGCGCTCACGGCGCAGCCGCTGCCGGGCACCGAGGGAACGCGTCGGCCTTTCTGGTCGCCGGACAGCCGGTTCCTCGGCTTCGTCGCGGATGGGAAGCTGAAGAAGATCGACGTGACGGGAGGTCCTCCGACCAAGATCTGCGACGCTCCGACGGGAGTCGACGGAAGCTGGAGTCCCGAAGGCGTGATCCTCTTGGACGGCACGGCAACCGATCCGATCTACCGTGTTTCCGCCGCTGGAGGAACTCCGGTCGTTGCCGCGAAGGCGGACCCGGCCCGCAAAGAAATCCAGGTCGGTTGGCCGGAGTTCCTGCCCGACGGCCGCCACTTCATCTATATGGCCATCAACCAGAAGGCCGATCAGAGCGCTTACCGCATCGGCTCGCTCGATTCGAGCGAGACCAAACCGTTCGCCCCGGCGCAGTCGATGCTCGCCTACGCGCCCCAGGGCTATCTGCTGTTCCTGAAGGACCGCACGCTCATGGCTCAGCCCTTCGACGCGAAAGCGATGAAGACGACCGGGGAGTCGGTTCCCCTCGCGGAACAGATTGGTACCGACGCGGTGGGACTTGCGCGCTTTTCCGTCTCGCGCGACGGAGTGCTCGCCTACCGGACCGGGGAGTCGGGAGGCCGCCTGCTCTGGATGGACCGGTCCGGAAAAGAGCTCGAAACGCTCGGCGATCCGGCCGAATACGCGGACCCCAGCTTTTCTCCGACGGGCGACCGGCTCGCGTTCGATCTCATCGACATCCGCACCAACAAGAGCGACATCTGGATTCGCGATCTTTCGAGGGGCGTCAATTCGCGCTTCACTTTCGGCCAGGACGATGCATTCTGCCCCGTCTGGTCGCCCCGTGGCGATTTCATCCTCCATGTCTCGGATCGGAACGGGACGCTCGGCATCTACCAGAAAGCGACGAGCGGGAGCGGGGAAGAGAAACTCCTGGTGAAGTCGGACGCGTTCCTCTTGCCGACCAGCATTTCTCCCGACGGCCGTTCCCTGGCGTATCAACGTCAGGACCCCAAGACGGGTTGGGACGTCATGGTGGTTCCTCTGACCGGCGACGTGAAGCCGGTCTCCTTCCGCGTCACGCGTTTTCGCGAGGCCCAACCGAGGTTCTCTCCCGACGGCCGGTTCATCGCCTACGTGTCGAACGAGTCGGGACGAAACGAGGTCTACGTGCAAACCTACCCCGGACCGGGACGCACCTGGCAGATATCGACAGCCGGCGGAACGGACCCGCAATGGCGTCAGGACGGGAAGGAGCTCTACTACCGGGGACTCGATCAGAAGCTGATGGCCGTGGAAGTCGGGGGAGGCGATGCGCTCGAGCCGGGCCTTCCGCAGGTCCTGTTCCAGGCTCGCATCTCGATCGGCAACTCGAGCACCAAATACCTTCCGGATCGGACGGGACAGAAGTTCCTGTTCCTAGCTCCTCTGGGTCGCGAAGCGATGACTCCCACCACTGTCGTCCTCAACTGGTTTGCGGGACTCGGGAAATAGGCCGGGCCGTAGCGTGAAGTCGAAACCGCGTCGAGACATCGGCCTCCGGCTTTTCCTGTTCGGATGGATTCCGGCACTTGTCGGACTGGCCACCCCGCCGGACAAAGCAGTCTTCAGCGTTGGGACGGCGTCCGCGAGTCGGGGTCAGAGAGCCACCGGCGTTATCGCGGTTCCTCCGGGATCCGACGCGGGACTCGACATCCCGGTCGCCGTCGTCCACGGCGCGCGGCCCGGGCCGGTCCTCGTTCTCGTCGCCGGCGCGCACGGGACCGAGTACGCCTCGATCGTGGCGATCGAAAGGCTGATCGAGGGACTCGATCCAGCGGGCATGTCCGGAACGGTGATCCTGGTTCCCCTGATCAACATCGCCTCCTTCGAGCAGAAGGTTCCGCACGTCAACCCCGTCGACGGCAAGAGCATGAATCGCTTTTACCCGGGCAAGGCCGACGGAACCCAGACCGAGCGGGCGCTGTACGCCATCACGCATCAGATCGTGGAAGCCTCCGACTACTTGATCGACTTTCACGGAGGAGATCTCGACGAGGATCTGCGGCCCTACAGCTACTGGGTGAAGATCGGCAACGAGAAGCAAGACGCGGAATCGCGGCGGATGGTCCTCGCGTTCGGTCTGGACACGATCATCGTCGCGACCGATCGGCCGAAGGATCCGAGCGCCTCGCGTTACCTCGACGTGACGGCATCCCTGCGGGGCAAGCCGTCGATCACGGTCGAGGCCGGTCGGGCGGGCAACGTCGACCCGGACGACGTCTCTGCTCTCGTCGACGGAAGCCTTTCAGTCATGCGGCTCTTGAAGATCCTTCCGGGCGCGCCGGCGATGGTGGAGAACCCGGTCTGGATCGAGACCGTGAAGACCGTCGCGAGCGATCAATCCGGCATCTTCTATCCGATGGTCGCACGCGGGAGCTACGTCGCGAAGGGCATGCGGCTCGGCTACGTGACCGACTACGTGGGACGCACGATTTTCGTGGCGCGAGCGCCGGAGGCGGGAGTCGTTCTGTACGTCTGCGCGGTGCCTTCGATGAAAAAGGGAGACACGATCGCCAATATCGGTGTCGTGGCCACGTCGCCGCCTCAATGACCCTGACACCGGGCGCCCGTCTGGGCCCTTACGAGATCGTCGCCCCGATCGGCGCAGGCGGAATGGGGGAGGTCTACAAGGCGCGGGACACGCGGCTGGAGCGCACGGTCGCCGTGAAGGTCCTGCCGCAGCGTCTCTCGTCCTCTCCTGAGGTGCGCCAGCGCTTCGAGCGGGAGGCGAAGACGATCTCGCAGCTGTCGCATCCGCACATCTGCGCGCTGTACGACGTCGGCCGCGAGGGCGAGACCGAGTACCTGGTCATGGAGTACCTCGAAGGAGAGACTCTTTCGGAGAGACTGGCGAAGGGCCCTCTGCCGCTCGAGCACACGTTGCGGTACGGGCAGGAGATCGCGGACGCTCTCGACAAGGCGCACCGGCAGGGGATCGTGCACCGGGACTTGAAGCCCGGCAACGTGATGCTGACGAAGTCGGGGGTAAAGCTGCTCGACTTCGGCCTGGCGAAGGCTCTTCCGGCGGGAGGCAAACCGGAGGGGCTCACGTCGCTTCCGACGCAGGAGAACCTGACGCAGGAAGGCACGATCCTGGG
>JBKOZO010000081.1:0-9872 GCA_046725935.1 Acidobacteriota bacterium
ACGCAGATGTGCCTCCGCAATGCACCGTGGTTCGATTTTCGATCGAGGAACACGTCAGCCCCCTGCCGGAAGGCGCCGACCTCAGAGCGCGGCTGGACCAGCTCGTCGCGGAAGGTTTCCGCGCCATCATCGAGGGGCAGCTCATCACGGGTTCGAGCGTCGTGGCGCTGAAGACGCTGGATCCGAAGCTCTATCCTCCGCTCACCGTGCCCTGGAAACCTCGCTACTACTACATCCCGGCCGCCCCCAGCAAGTTCGGCCAGATCCTCGCGGCCCTCGACCGGACGCTCGCCAACCTCGCCACGCTCGATCTCGCGAGGATCGTCGGCAGCGCCGACCGCGCTCTCAACTCGGCCGACGCGATGTTCCGGAAGTTCGGTCAGCTCGACGTCCCGGCGATTTCCCGAAACGTGAACGGGCTCGCGACGGACGCGAGCGCCGCCGTACGGGAATATCAGGGACTGGCGAAGGACGCGCGGCAGACGCTGCAGGCCATGAAACTCGAGAAGCTCGGGCCCGATGCCGACCGTCTCGTGAACAACGTGGACATCGAGCTGGAAGCTCTGATTCGAAACCTCAACAACGTCGACGTGCCGGCCTTGAACGACACGCTGGCCGGGACTCGCGAGGCGGCCAGGAACCTGAACGACGCGCTGGAATCTCTCAAGGGGTACCCGTCGGGGTTCCTTTTCGGGGGGCCTCCCGCGCAGGTCAAGGTCATCGTGAAGGGAGAAAAGTGAGACCCGGCGCCGTCTGGCGACTCGGCGCGGTCGCGGCCGGAACGCTGGTCGCGACGGCCTGCGTTTCCAAACCGGCACTCGTTTCGCAATCGTTTTCGATCGATCCGCCCGCGCCGCGCGCATCGATCCCTCCGAGCGGCATCGTCGTCGCGCTCGCTCGGGTGGAAGTCGCCCCGCCCTATTCCGGACAGCGGCTCGTGTACGAGGTCGGAGAGCACGAGTTTGAGGTCGATCCGTACGCGAAATTCATTGCGCCGCCCAGCTGGCTGCTGACCGTCGCGATCGGAGGCTACCTCGCCAACGCGGACTTCGTGCGCGACGTGACGGTCTCGGGAAGAGGGGGGCGTCCGGACGCCATCGTCGAGGTCTACGTCAGCCGGCTCGCCGGGGAGTTCCTGCCCGTCAGTTCCTCCGCAGTTCTCGCCGTTCGCATTCGCGTGGTCCCGGAAGGGGCCGGCGGGCGCAGGGGCTCGGAAGTCCTCCTGAAGGCCTATTCGAAAACGATACCGGTTCCGAGGGCGACAGCCGCCGACATCATTCACGGCTGGAACCAGGGCCTGGCCGAGATCATGGAGGAGTTCGAGTCCGATCTCCGGGCGGCGTTGGCGGCGTCCGACAAGCCGAGTGCGAACGACTCAGTGCGCGAAGCGCGGCCCGGTTCGTAACACGATGAGCGAGCAAGAATGGATCCGGCCGTACTGACTGCCTCCGCGGCTGTCCTGGGCTCCCTGGTCGGTTCGTCTGCCTCGCTCGTGACCGCCTGGCTGACCCAGAGAACGCAGGGGAAGCGAGCGGCCGTTCAAGCCGAGGTCCACAAGCGCGAGGCTCTCTATGCCGAGTTCATCACCGAGTGCTCGAAGCTGTACCTCGACGCGCTGGACCATACGCTCGAACACCCGGAGACCTTCCAGACGGCCTATTCGCTACTGAGCCGTATTCGGCTGACCTCGCGGGAGGCCGTCCTCCGAGAGGCCGAGGCCGCGATTCAGGGGATCCTCGATACGTATCGAGCGCCCAACCTGACGATCGACAAGCTGCGCGAGATCCCGTTGGCGCAGCTCCACGACCCGATCAAAGCGTTCAGTGAAGCGTGCCGCGACGAGCTGAATTCGCTCCAGCAGGGGTTGTGAGGTCCCCCGTCGCGTCCGCTTTCCGGGCGCGGACGATTGGACCTCAGAGCTTGACCATGGGAAGCGGATCTCAGGGATACTGCCGCAGGCGACGGAGGAACAGGCGGACGAGGCGCGCGTGAAAGCGGGCGTCCGGCCAATGCGCGAAGACCTCTCTCAGGAATCGTGGCGGCAGGCCGAATGAAACGAGACCGTGCGAGGCGTCGATTGCGTCCGCCCGCCGGAACGGCTCGACCAGGGCGCAACGGCCATTCCGGAAGGGCGTGAGCTTGTGATGTTGAAGGATCATCTCCGTGATTTCGGGCGCCCAGTCGGATCTGCCGGTTCCCGCCAGGTAGGCCTTTGCGAGTCGGATCGAAGGCGGCAGATAGTCGAACGTCTCGTCCGTCCAGATGCCGAGGTCGTGGAATGCGGCCGCGAGGGCGATCTTTGCAACTCGCTCCGGATCGCCCGCCGCCGTCGCCGCCGACGTCAGCGCGAAGCAGAAGTTGGCGACGCGATACGCGTGGTTCCGATATCCCTCGAAGTCGGCGCCGAGCGTTCCGGTGTGAGCGCTCAACACCTCGTCAAGCAGGACGACTCGCGTCTCGAGCATCCGGATCCGCCGGGCCCTGCGGACCGGCGACCTGCCTAGGCCGAAGCGACAGTCGGCTTCGCCGTCGAGCGGGGGAGTCGCGCGTCGATCCAGGCCTGGATGTCAGCCGTGACGACTTCCTTGTCGACGTCGTTCAAGAGATCGTGGAAGTGGCCCTCGTAGAGCTTCAGCGTTTTATCCTTCGAGCCGGTCATGTCGTAGAAGCGCTGGCTTCCAGCCGGCCTCATTGCGTTGTCGGCGGTGCCGTGGAGGATCAGGACGGGCACGGTGAATTTCGGAAAGTTCTCCGGTTTCCCGGCCGGCGGCCACGAACGGGTGGCGATCTTGAGTCCTCCGACGCCTTCGAACGACGACTCCTATGGCTCTTCTCCTTCCTTGATCGGTGGGCCGGCCCCGTTTCTATAGCCTCGGTCGAACGGCCGCGATTGGCGGTTGGTCTCTGCGATCAGTCGCGACCACCATTCTGCGTCGCGGGCACCGCGCGGAAGAGCAGATCTTACAGCTCGTCGTCAGACTTTCTTCAGGCAACTCCTCGAGGATAGGCTTGGGCTTTGGCGGGGAAAATCGTCTCGTGGTGCAAGGCTCGACGTTGGTCGTCCTGATCGTTGGTGCCATGCTCCCGGTCTGCCGAGCATGCGGTTGCCCTAGCCTGGTACGGCTCGGAAAGCCCAACAACCGGCACTCTTCGCGTCGGAGCTGCGCGCGATTTTCAGATCCTTTCGGTAGTGCAGCGTCAGGAGACTGCGCGGACAGCCAAATGAGGTGAAAGAAATGCGAAAGTTCAGCAAGGATCCTGGCGCCATCTCCCGGCTGTCGCCGGAGCAGTATCGAGTGACGCAGCAGAACGGCACAGAGGCTCCCGGAACCGGGGAGTATCTGGATAACAAGGAGCCCGGCATCTACGTCGATATTGTCTCGGGCGAGCCGCTGTTCGCCTCCTCCGACAAGTTTGAATCGGGATGCGGGTGGCCCAGCTTCACCAAGCCCATCGAACCCGCCAGCGTCAAGGAGCTGCGGGACGCCACGCACGGCATGATTCGCACCGAGGTGCGCTCTGCGCACGGGGACAGCCATCTCGGGCACGTGTTTCCCGATGGTCCGCGAGACCGCGGCGGACTACGTTATTGCATCAATTCCGCCTCGCTTCGGTTTATCCATCGCGACGACATGGAAGCCGAGGGTTATGGCGCCTACCTGAACCAGGTCGAGGAGGTCCAATGACGCAGGAATCCGTCGTCGAGAACCGGGTGAGGGGACTGTATGTAGACCATCCATATGGACCAGACCACCACCGCGACGCCCGAGCAGTTCATCGCCGGGCTCACGGATTTCGGGCCGGGCCGCTCGAAGCTCTTTCCCAATGCGCCGACGGCCGTCGGCCTCGGGCCGACGAGAAAGGATTTCGCCATGAAGAACACCCGTTTCGTCCCGCTCGTCCTCGCCCCCTGGCCTTATCGATCCTCACCATCCGCGCCGGGAGCGCCGACCCACCGCCCCCGCCGCCGGGCACCGGCCGTCCCACGATTGTGCTGGTCCACGGAGCGTTTGCCGACGCCACCGGATACCAGCGCCTCATCCCGATCCTGCAGCGCGACGGCTATGAAACCCTCGCCGTCCAGATTCCCCTCGCCTCGCTCGCCGGCGACGTGGAGACGACGAAGCGGTTCCTCGAAGCCATCAACGGGCCGATCGTCCTCGTCGGGCACTCCTACGGCGGAGCCGTCATCACCGGTGCGGCCGCCGGCAACCCCAAGGTCACGGCGCTCGTCTACCTGGCGGCGTTCGCGCCGGAATCCGGCGAGGCGATCGGCGCCTTCGGCGACAAGTACCCGGTAGACCTCAATTCGGCCTTGCAGCCCGACTCGGCCGGCTTCCTCTACATCGATCGCACGAAGTTCCACGCAGACTTCTGCGCCGACCTGCCCGACGCGGACGCGCGGGTGATGGCAGTGACTCAGAAACCGCTGAACAAGAGCGTCTTCGGCGCCTCTGTACCGGAAGCCGCGTGGAAGACCGTCCCTTCCTGGTTTCTCGTCTCTCAGGACGATCACGCCATCAACCCTGATCTCGAACGCTTCTATGCGAAGCGGATGAATGCCAAGACGAGCGAGGTCAAGTCGAGCCACGTCGCGTTCATCTCCCATCCCGATGTGGTTGCGGAGCTGATCGAGCAGGCCGCGGGCGCCGCGGCGAAATAGACAAATGGTGTGCGCTAGGAGCGACGTCCACCAAACTCCTCCGCGTGAAGCGACACAAATTCCCGGACGCTCATAGCCGGCCGGCCGGTCACCCGTTGGACGCTGTCGGTCTGTCTGTCATACCGACCCGCCCGGTGCAACTCGCCCATCGCCAAAAGATGCTCCGTCAAATGCTCCGGCATACCTTGCCTTTTCACCCTCTGTTCCCACTCCTCAGGGCTGATGTCGGAGTACGTGACCTCTCGGTTCAGAGCGTCCGAGAATTCGCGGGCGACCCCATCCATGTCCTGCGACTGCGGGCCGGTGAGTTCGTAGATCAGGCCCAGGTGCGGCACAGGGTCGGCGAGAACGGCAGCGACTACCTGAGCGACATCAGCCGCTGCAACCGGAGAGGTCTTGCCCCGCCCGAACGGCAGTTCGATGCGGTCTCGATTGCGGACGCTCGGAGCGGCTAATTGCAGAAGACTCTCCAGGAACATTGTCGGCCGGATCGCAACGACGGGGAGGCCCGACCACGCGAGCGCCTGCTCGCTCAACCAGTGCTGCCGCTGCTGATGGCTCGGGGTGGTGTTCTGGATGCTCATCTCAGAGACAGCGGCCGCGGCCGCATCGCGCAGCTGCGGCCGTACCGCGCGCCTTCAGATAGACGGAGGAGCCGGGCTGGGCCCGCCGCTCCGAGGCCGAGCCGAAGGCCGCGCCGCTTTGCCTTCCTCGATGAAGGCAAGAAGCTCGGGATTGAGCACGTCCGCATGGGTCGTCGGCATGCCGTGCGGGTACCCCTTGTAGACCTTGAGGGTCGCGTTCTTGAGCAGCTTCGAGGAAAGCAGGGCGGAATCGGCAATCGGAACGACCTGATCGTCGTCGCCGTGCATGACGAGGGCCGGCACGTCGATGCTCTTCAGATCCTCGGTGAAATCGGTCTCCGAGAGGGCCTTGACGCAATCGTACTGGGCCTTCGCGGCACCCATCATGGCCTGGCGCATCCAGTTGTCGACCACGCTCTGCAGCACCTTCGCGCCCGGCCGGTTGTAGCCGTAGAAGGGACCACCCGCGAATTGCTGGTAGAACTCCGCCCGGTTGGCGGCGAGCCCTTGCCGGAGGCCGTCCCAGACTTCGATGGGTATGCCGCCTGGATTGGCCGGCGTCTTAAGCATGAGCGGCGGCACGGCGGACATGAGCACCAGTTTGGCGACACGGCCCTTGCCGTGCTGCGCGACATAGCGCGTGGCCTCGCCGCCTCCGGTCGAGTGGCCGATGTTGATCGTGTCGCTCAGATCCAGGTGCTCGACGACCGCGGCCGCGTCCGCGGCGTAGTGGTCCATGTCGTGGCCGTCGCTGACCTGGCTCGACCGGCCGTGTCCGCGCCGGTCATGGGCAACGACGCGATATCCCTTCCCGAGGAAGTAGAGCATCTGGGTGTCCCAGTCATCGGCGCTCAAAGGCCAGCCGTGATGGAAGACGATGGGTTGCGCGTTCCTGGGACCCCAGTCCTTGTAGTAGATCTCGGTGCCGTCTTTGGTCGTGATGAAACTCATGGTTCCCTCCACTTGCGGTTGGTTGCCGTTTCAGGTCCGTGTCGGCGCCTGTTCGGGTTGCTTCGCCAGGCCGGGCCCACGGGTCACTCCTTCCATGGACTCTGTGCGAGGAGATCTGCCAACGTGGGGACTCGTACTTCGGGAGCGTGGGAATGCGCAACGATCTCGAGAAACGTGCCAGCCACGAATTGCGGTTTGCGCCGAACGCAATTCGCAAGGAGACTCGCGGCCGACGCGAGAAAGGCCGGGCGCGGGTACTCCTCGACGATCTGCGCGACCCTTTCTGGTCCCACGTCATCGAGCCGGTTCCCCAAGAAATCGGCGAGGACACCCAAATGGGCGAGGGCGGTCTCCGGGCCTTTTCGCAGGGCAATGCCGAAGCTGCTGTTCAGCGCGATTGCATCCCACACGACGTCGGCCTTCGCTTCAGGAAGTCCGTGCTCCACCAGAAAGGCACGCGCCCGATCCGCTCCCTCCAGCTCGAACCGCTGGTTTCCGTCCAAATAGGTGTCCGTCAGACCCAGGTCGTGCAAAATGGCGGACAGGTAGAGAAGCTCCCGGTCGTACTGCAGACGGTCGCGCTTGCCGATCGCGTCGGCGAACAGGAAGCTCCGCGCGCAATGGTTGAAGAGGAAGGGCGGCGAAAGGTCCGCAACGAGCGCCGTCGCACGCTGACACAACTCGCTGTCGGGTGCGCCAACGGGAACGGAAACGGCGTGTCGGGCACTTTGCATGGCCATGCTCCTTTCACCCGATCAATCGACTGCTCCAATGGCGGCGACCGCCGCGGCGACTTCAGCTCGCCGGAGGGGCCGGGCTCGGCCCGCTGCTCCGCGGTCGAGCCGAGGGCCGCGTCGCCTTACCTTCCTCTACGAAAGCAAGAATTTCGGGATTGATCTCATCGGCGTGCGTCGTCGCCATGCCGTGCGGGTATCCCTTGTAGACCTTGAGGGTGCTGTTCTTCAGCAGCTTCGCAGAGAGCGGCGCGGAATCGGCGAACGGGACGACCTGGTCGTCGTCGCCGTGCATGACGAGCGCCGGCACGTCGATCTTCTTCAGGTCTTCAGTGAAGTCCGTCTCCGAGAAAGCCTTGATGCCGTCGTACTGGGCCTTCGCGCCGCCCATCATGCCCTGGCGCATCCAGTTGCCGATCACGCTCTGCAACGGCTTCGCGCCCGGCCGGTTGTAGCCGTAGAAGGGACCGCTCGCGAATTCCGTGTAGAACTGCGCCCGGTTCGCGGCGAGCTGTTGACGGAGGCCGTCGAACACCTCGATGGGCAGGCCGCCGGGATTGGCCGCCGTCTTCAGCATGAGCGGCGGCACGGCGCCGATGAGCACCAGCTTGGCGACCCGCCCCTTGCCATGGAGGGCGACGTAGTGCGTCGCCTCGCCGCCTCCCGTCGAGTGGCCGATGTGGATGGCGTCGCGCAGATCCAGATGCTCGAAGACCGCCGCCGCGTCCGCGGCGTAGTGGTCCATGTCGTGCCCGTCGCTGACCTGGCTCGACCGTCCATGGCCCCGCCGGTCGTGAGCAACGACGCGATACCCCTTCCCGAGGAAGTAGAGCATCTGGGTGTCCCAGTCGTCGGCGCTCAGCGGCCAGCCGTGATGGAAGACGATCGGTTGCGCGTTCTTCGGTCCCCAGTCTTTGTAGAAGATCGTCACGCCATCCTTCGTCGTAATCGTGCTCATTTGAGCCTCCTTTGCTGTGGTACAGAAGCGCCGTCAGACACTCGCCATCGACTTCCAACGACTCAGCCGCTCTGCGATCAATTCCGCGCGCCGCCGATCGTCCAGCCCGTCCAGGATGCTCATGTCCTCGGGATTCGCGCGCAGGTAGACGCCGGAGGTGCGGGCGTTCAGATCCGGCTGCGTGTCCGACCGTGTCGTCCAGTACCCGGACGCGCGGTCGGCGGACTCCAGCCGAATCTCTCCCGTCCCGTACAACTGCGGAGCGTTGGGGTCCATGGGGCGTTCGCCGTTCCAGTAGTAGAAGACTCCTGCGGAGCCCTCCTTCTCTTTCACGGCCTCGCTCCAGTATCTGGACGAGAGAGCTCCGTTCTGTTGCCATCCGCGACCCCTGACCTCGAGAGCGCCGTTGCGGTCGCGCGCGATTCGCAAGAGGCTCACGGCCGAGGGCTCCTTGACGGTTCGCTCGGTCAAGGAATACTGCCACCATAGACCTTCGATCCGTGCGACGCGGCCGCTGCTCTCGATCGCCGTCCGAAGCTTCTGGTTGATCGTCCTCATCTCCGCGGCGGCGGCCGCTTCGCCGTACCGGATGCAAGTGAATCCGAGGAGATCGGTCGGAAGCTTCGCGCCGTTCGCGTGCAGGATGAAGCAACGCCGCATTCCGAGGACTCCGCCGAAAAGGCCCGCCTCGAAGACGACGTTGTCCCGCGGGGAAGCCTGACCCGATTCGGTGGGCGGGGCCAACACGTTCGTGCTCGTCCAGTCGTCCCGAGCGAATACGAAAGCGGCGAAGTCGACTTCGTGGGCGAGCTCGATCAGGCGCTCCAGAGTCGTCGTGCCGGGATTGAAGGAGGTCGTCCAGGGCTCGACGTGCGCGACGTCTTCGAGACCGCGCGTGAGCGCCTGAAGCAGCTTGGCCTGCTTTCCCGAGGAGCCCAAGAAGATTCGGGGCTTGTCCATCCGCCGCCTCCAAACGCAAGGCGCGAGAACCCGAGTATATGCACCGGTCGTTAAACCAGAGGGAGAACTCCGATTCCAGCTTCCTGCGGTTCATCGCAATGTCCAATGACTCGACAAGTGAGAGGGTCTCGAGGAGAGCGTTCGCGATCTCCGGTGAGCGTGGTATGAGTTCAAGACAACTTCAAACGGAGTTTTTTTGACGCGGCCGAAAAAGAGCCTTTGGTTGCTGCTCCTGATCGCAGCTTGCGCCTGCGGCTATCGGCACTCGCGTCCGGTCATCGAGTCGGGCAGAGATTTTCCGTGTCGTTCGGCGATCAGCCTCGAGGGTGAGCCTACGCCGGCCGAAGTCATCCGGTTGATCGGCGACCCGCTCGAACGGCGGCCGGTCGAAGGCGGAGAGGTATTTCGATATTCGGTTCGCGGCAAGTACGGCGATCACGTCAAGCTCTTCGGATTCATCACGGTTTCCAAGCCGCACTATTACTGGAGTTGCGAGGTAAAGCTCGAATTCCGCGGCGGACGCCTGTACTCGATCACGCACACGATGGAGAACGTCGGTCCCAACGGTGAGGACAAGGACGGCCCGAGCACGAGGATCGTCGGGCAGGCGAACTCGGCGAAGTGACCGGCCTTGCAGACGCTACTCGGCCAGCACCTTGTGAACGAGCTGGATGCAGACGGAGCCCTCGCCCACGGCGGCGGCGACGCGCTTCACACTTCCGGCGCGCACGTCACCGACGGCGAAAACTCCGGGCCGGTTCGTCTCGAAGAGAAGGGGAGGGCGGCCGAGCGGCCACCGTGACGCCGCGAGATCCGACGGTGAAAGGTCCGGCCCCGCCTTCACGAATCCTTTTTCGTCCAGAGCGACGCAGTTCTCGAGCCATCGGGTGTTTGGGTTCGCTCCCGTCATCATGAAGACGTGCCGAACGGGGACCGTGGTGCGCTTGCCATCCGCGTCTCTCCACGTCACGCACTCCAGGCTGCTTTTGCCTTCGGGGGCGACGATCTCCGTGTTCGTCTTG
>JBKOZO010000082.1:0-3556 GCA_046725935.1 Acidobacteriota bacterium
GGGTCCCGCCGCGGCGAGCATGTCCACGGGATTCGCGACGCTCGCCGCCGCCGGCAGAAAAGCGCGAAGCTCCGCCGCCGACTTCGCCGAGAGCGGCGGCAGTATCAGGCCGCGCGCCTCGCAGGCGTCCGCGGCCAGGATCCCGGGACCTCCGGCGTTGGTCAGGATGCCGACGCGGCGCCCCTGCGGGATCGGCTGGTGAGAGAGGAGCATCGCGACGTCGAAGAGCTCCTCCAGAGTCGTCGTGCGGATCACGCCGGCCTGCCGAAAGAGGGCGTCTACGACCTGGTCGGACTCGGCGAGGGCGCCGGTGTGCGAGGAGGCCGCGCGCGAGCCCGCGCGGGAGCGACCCGACTTGACCGCGACGATGGGCTTGGCGCGCGCCACGCGGGGCGCGATCCGGGAGAACCGGATCGGATTGCCGAAGCTCTCGAGGTACAGCAGGATCACGTCGGTGCGGGGGTCCTCGGCCCAGTACTGGATCAGGTCGTTTCCCGAAACGTCCGCCTTGTTGCCCACCGAGACGAACGTGGAGATGCCGAGGTTGAGCTTCTCCGCGAAGTCCAGCAACGCTAACCCGAGGGCGCCACTCTGCGAGGAGAGCGCCACGCGCCCTTCGGGGGGATAGACCGGAGCGAAGGTGGCGTCGAGGCGGATCCGCGGGTCGGTGTTGATGAGACCCATGCAGTTGGGCCCGAGGAGGCGGATGCCGGCGGCGCGCACCTTCTCGATCAGGGCCGCCTCGCGGCGCCGGCCTTCCTCTCCGACCTCGGAGAAGCCGGCGGTGATCACGACGATGCCGGAGACGCCCTTCTCGACCGCGTCGTCGACGGCCGAGGCGACTTTGTCGGCGGGGATCGCGATCACGACCAGGTCGACGGGTTCGGGCACGTCGGTTAAACGCGGGTAGCAGCGCAAGCCGAGGATCTCGTCGTGCTCCGGATTGATCGGTACGACCGTCCCGCGAAAACGGCCGTGCAGATTGTGAAGGATCTCGCCGCCGATCTTGCCGCGGGTCGGGCTCGCCCCGACGACCGCCACGACCGAGGGCTCGAACAGCCTTCGCATCGAGGCGTGGGCCGCCTTTCCCGACCGCTCCGCGGCGCGCTCCTCGTGGACGCGCGTCGGCGCGATGTCGATGACGACCTTTTCGACGGATCCCTCGTACCGCCGCTCCTGTATCGGGAAGCCGCAGCTTCGGAAGACGTCGAGCATGCGGCGGTTGTCCGACAGGACGTCGGCCTCGAAGGTTCCGATGCCGTGCTCGCGCGCGATCTCGGCGAGCCGCTCCAGCAGCCGCGTTCCGACACCCTGACCCTGCAGCGCGTCCTCGACGGCGAAGGCGGCCTCGGCCCGCTCCGGGTGTCGCGGGAGGCGGAAATAGTGAGCGATTGCCACGATGCGGCCGCCGGCGTCTCCGACCAGGGCGAACTCGTCCGCGTAGTCCACGCGGCAGAAGCGCTCGGCGGTGATGGCGTCGACGTGGCGCATCGAGAAAAAGCGGAAGTAGAGACTGTCGGGAGAGAGCCGCCCATAGAAGTCGGTCAGGGCCCGCGCGTCGTCGGGCCGGACGGGTCTCAGGCAAAGGGTCGACCCCGATCGAAGGACGACGTCGCTCTGCTCGTGGGAGGGGTACGAAAGGCCCGTCATCGCTTCTCCGAAAAATGACGGCAACACGGCGGCGGCTCTTTGATTCAAACGCATCATACGGCGCGTTTCCTGGGGATCTAGAGTGCCCTCGAGGAGGGAACGATGCGCAATCGATTAATACCGCGCACCGAGTGGTTCCGGTTCTTCACCGACTTTTCCCGCCGCCATCACGGCGAAGCCGCGACGGTGCGGGTGCTCGATCCCCGCATCGGCTCCCAGGTCGAAGCCCGCGAGCTTCCGCTGGAGGGAATCGAGACGTTTGCCGACGGTTTCGGCCCCATCGCGATCTTTTTGGGGTCGGCGCCCCCGCGCGCCAACATCGAGCACCTGGTGCAGGAGCCGAAGCAGGTCTGGCTGGAGCGCTCGGATGCGGGAATCGAGGAGGTTCTCGACATCGAGTCCGTCGACGGAACGAAGACGCTGATTCAGCTGACTCCCGCAGCGCAGCCGTGCGCGGGCGGCTCGTGTTCGGTGCCGCAATGAAGATCCTGGCGGCCACCGACGGTTCGCGCGCCGGCAACGCCGCGGTGCGCTTCGCCTCGAACCTGCTCGGCCGGGCGCGGAAGGGAGAGCTCGTGGTGCTCACGGTCGAGCCGGAGTCCGCGCCGTCGGACCCGAGCCCGGACGGAACCGAAGCTCTGCAGAAGGCGGTCGCACGGACGCTGCGGGGCCATTCGCACGCCCGGTTCCTGGGCGCCCGCGCCCGGGATGTCGACGAAGTGCCGGAAGTGATCTCGCGTCAGGCGGATCGGCTTCGGGCCGACCTGATCGTCGTGGGCAGCGAGGGCCGGGAATCCCTGGCCGAATGGGTCGTGGGCGGAACGGCGTTGCGGCTGATTTACGTCGCCCGCCGGCCCGTCACGGTCGTGCGGGCTCCTCGGAAACGGGCAACTCGGGGGTGCTAGGCTTTTCTTCGAGTCTGGACATGTCGACGTCGCCCGAAGCGCTGGACCGGATCGCCCGCAGCGGAGAAGCGGTCTTCGCGATCGACTCTTCGGACCGGATCATCCTCTGGAACAAAAAGTGTGAGGAGATGCTCGGGCGTCCCGCCCGCGCGGTCCTGGGAAAACGCTGCTACGACGTCATCGCGGGCCGTGACGAAAACGGCAACGTCTACTGCTACCGCAACTGCCCCGTAGCTCACCAGGCACGGGATCTGCCGAACGATCCCGTCCATCGGTTTCAGCTCTCGATGGAGACCGGATCGGGCGCGCGCAAGGCCGTCGAGGTGTCTCTCTTCGCCATCCCCTCGTACCATCCGGCACTCTCGACCGTCGTTCACGTTCTGCGGGACGGAAAGCGGAAGGTCACGGCGCTGGAGCGCGAGCTCGCGAAGGAAGACGACGGGCGCGAGCCGCTCTGGCCGATCGCCACGAAGTCGGGACAGCCGATCGACCTGACGTCCCGGGAGAAGGAGATCCTCCGCTGCCTCGCCGAGGGGCTCTCGACCTCCGCCATCGGAAAGAAGCTCTTCATCTCTCCAGTAACCGTCCGCAACCACGTGCAGAACATCCTCCACAAGCTCGACGTCCACACCAAGCTCGCCGCGGTCGTCTTCGCGTACCAGCACGACCTGATCTAACGCGACTCGTGATCCCGAAGCCACCGTTCGCCGGCGATCTGTCCCCCGAAGCCGAGGTCGCCGAGTTCGAGAGGCTCAAGCCCCGCCTTCGAGAGCTGTGGAGCGCGCTTTCGGCGCGTGAGGAGGAGCCCTACACGTCCGTCGTCATCCCGTCGTTGACGCTCGATCAGTCCGAGCTGGCGAAACTGGAGGCCGCGAGCTTCTACGAAGAGCGGCTGCTCTTCCTGCTCATCCGCCTGCGGAACCCGCGCGCGCGGCTCGTCTACGTCACCTCGCAGCCGATCCACCCGCTCGTCCTCGAGTATTACTTCCAGTTCCTGGCGG
>JBKOZO010000083.1:0-60280 GCA_046725935.1 Acidobacteriota bacterium
CTGTGCTCCTGGAGAAGCGCAAGGCCGCCTTGACGCGCGCCCGCGGCGACGCGCTGCGGGAAGCGCTCGGTGCGGCGGAGAAGCTCCGCGACGTGCGGCGCAACCGCGAGGCCGAGGCCGCGGCGGCGCTGGCGCGCGCGGAGTCGGCGCTCGCCACGGCGCGAATCGAGGCGTCGGAGGCCGCCGGCCGCCGCGACGCGCTGCGCGAGGAGCTGGCGGGACTGGAATCGGCGATCGCCCGGGACGACGCCCTGCTCGACGCCAACCGGCGCGCCGTCGCCGACCTGGCCGCGCGGCGGGCCGCCCTCGAACGCGAGGGACGGGACTTCTCGGCCGAGCAGACCCGCGCGGCTCGAGAGCTCGCGGAGCTGGAAGAGAGGCTGACGCGCACCGTGGCCGAGGCCCGCGCGCGCTCGGAGGCGCGCGAGGAGGCCGACCGCAAGGCCTCCGAGGCCGCTCTCGCCTGCGCGGCGCTCGAGAAGGGCCTCGAAGACGCGCGCAATGACGCTCTGGCGCGGGCCGGCGAGCGCGTCGCCGCGCGCAATGCCCGCCACGAGGTCGATCTCTCGGCCGAACGCGTCGCGGCGTCTCTGTCGCGCCTGGTCGAAGCCGCCGGCAAGGTCGCGCAGGAGCTCGGAGGCCGGGAGCGCGAAGCCGCCGAGGCGGAAGCCGAAGCCGGACGCCTCGCGGCCGCCGCGGCGGAAGCCTCGCGACGCGTGGCCGACGTCGAGGCCAGGCTCGAAGCGGCTTCGGCCGCGCTCGAAGAGGCGGAGGCGGCGCGGCTCGCCGCTCACGAAGCGCACGGTGCGATCGAGCACCGGATCGCCGCGCTCTCACAGACGCTTCGGGCGCGCGAGGTCAGCGTCAACGAAGTTCGGCAGGCGCTCAAGAGCGCCGGCCTCTCCGAGCACGGCGCTCTCTCGGATCGCATCCGGCCCCGCGCGGGCTGGGAAGACGCCGTGGGACTCGTGCTCGGGACGGATTCGGACGCCCTGCTCGCCTCCGGCGATCCACACCGCGCCGCCGACGCCATGCGCTCCCTTCCCGCCGCGCGGATGGTGCGGTCGGAGTGGCGCCGCGAGCCCGCGTCCGAGCGCCCGGATGGCACGCTCGGCTGGGACGCGGTTCTGGAAGGCTACGGCAAGCTCTCGCCCGCCGAGAAAGCCGCGCTGCCTCCGGCGGCTTTCGTCGAGACTCTCGCAGAGGCGCTGGCCCTCGCCGAGCGCCACCCCGGTACGACCTTCGTGGCGCGTACGCGCGAGATCGTGCGCGGCCCGATCCTGCGCGTCGCGGGCCCGGCCGCGGAGGCGTCGGGGCTCTTCTCGCTGCGGCGCGAGGAGCAGGCCCTCGCCGCCCGCCGAAAGGAGACGCAGGAGACGCTGGCGGCCGCGGTCCTCCGGGTCGAAGAATCCAAGAGCGCGAGGGAGAGCGCCGAGTCGGCGCTGCCCGCGCTGCGCGAAAAGGAGCGCGAGGCGCAGGCCGTGCATCGGGCCTTCGCGGCCCGCCTCGAGGAGCGCCTGGCTGAGCGCGAGCGGCTGCGCCGCGAGCGCGACACCCTCGACCACGAGCGGCAGGCGCTGACCGCGGACGCGTCGGGATTCCAGACGCAGCGCGCCGCGCTCGAGGAGGAGGAGCGGCGGCTGGGCGAAGCCGAGGACGCCGGGCACCAGAGGATTCGCGCCCTCTCCGCCGCGCTCGCCGAGGCGCGGGCCACGGCCATGGCCGCCGCCGAAGAGCTGGCCCACCGGCGCACCGAGGCCGAGGTCGCGGCCGAGCGCCGCCGGTCCATGGAGGCCGCACGCGCCGCGCTCCTGGAAGCGCGCACGACTCTGGAGCGCCGGATGGCGGAGGCCACCGGGGAGGAGGCGCGGATGAACGCGCGCGCCTCGGAGCTGGCCGAAGAAGAGGCGCAGGCCCGGGAGCGCCAGAAGAACAACCTCGTCGCCCGCGAGACCCGCGCCGCCGCGCACGGCGACGCCGTCGAGCTCGCCCGGCGCACCTCCGTGCGCGTCGAAGTCGACGAGGCGTCCACCCGCACCGAGCGGGCCACGCTCGACGCGGCCCGCGAGGCCCGCTTCGAAGCCGAGGTCGCGGCGACCCGGAGCGCTTCGGATCTCCAACACCTCGTCTCCCAGGCCCGCGAGGAGTTCGGCGTCGAGCCCGACGCCCTCGAGGGTCCGGAAGACGTCTCGCCCGAGGCTCTCGCCGCGCTCGAGACCGAAGTGGCGGAGCTGGCCGCTTCCATCGAGCGCCTGGGCCCGGTCAACGTGCTCGCCTTCGAAGAGCACAAGGAGATGTCGGAACGCCTGACGTTTCTGACGACGCAGCGCGACGACCTCCTGCGTTCGATCGCCGAGCTCCAGGAATCGATCCGCAAGATCAACGCGACCTCGTCCGAGCGCTTCGCCGACGCGTTCCACAACATCAACGCCAACTTCAAGGAGATGTTCACGCGGCTCTTCCAGGGCGGCACCGCCGAGATGAAGCTCCTGGACGAGACCGACATCCTCGAATCCGGCATCGAGATCGACGCGCATCCGCCGGGCAAGCGCAACCAGTCGATCCTGCTGCTGTCCGGAGGCGAGAAGGCCCTGACGGCGATCGCCCTGCTGATGGCGATCTTCCGATACAAGCCGTCGCCGTTCTGTATCCTCGACGAAGTCGACGCGCCGCTCGACGAGGCCAACATCGACCGCTTCACGCGCCTGCTGCGCGACATGACCGAGGACACGCAGTTCATCGCGATCACCCACAACAAGCGCACCATGGAGACCGCCGACGTCATGTACGGCGTGACCATGGAGGAGCCCGGCTGCTCCAAGATCGTCTCGGTCAAGTTCGATTGAGCCGCGCCTCCGGCGTTTGACCTGCCGCCCCGCATCCCGTAGGATTCGCCGTTCCGAGCCGACGTAGCTCAGTCGGTAGAGCAGCGGTTTCGTAAACCGCAGGTCACCGGTTCAAGTCCGGTCGTCGGCTCCAACCCGAACATGCGAAAACTGCTGGCATTGTTCCTCGCGGCCGCCGCGACGGCCTGCGGCAAGCCGCCCGAGGTGACGCGCGAGACCGCCCGCGCGGCGATCGAAGCGTCGGAGGCGTTCCGCGCGCCGCTCGAAGCGGGAATCGTGTTGACCGACACGACCTTCACGCCCAGCCCCAACGCACGGCGCGAGATCCTCGAGATCCAAGCCCTCACGGTCAAGAACGACGGTCCGATGGGCGGAGCCGGCCAGACCGCGACACTGACCTTCACGTACCGGTGGACCGAGGGCCCGCTCGCGGGGCACACGCTGCGGTCCAAGGCCCGCCTCCACAGCTCCGGCAGCGCCTGGAAGGCCTACGACGACTACCTCCGGAAGGAGCTGTTCCGCACCGAGCGCGGGGAGGACTGAGCGGCAAACCCCGCGCCCGGGGAACTCGCCGGCGGTGTCCGGTTTCCTTCCTCATCAAGAGGGAGGAAGCTCCATGTTCGACACGGCGCTGATCGAGTCCGCACATCCCATCCGCGACAGGCGCAGGGCGCGGAGCCTTCCACTCGCGATCGGGCTTCATGCCGCAGTCCTCGCGGGCCTGATCATGTCGGCACTCCTTTCGACCGGAGCGGATCCGGAGCCGCCGATTACGATCATCTTTCCGGCCTTCTTCGGAGGTTCGCCCCCGCCGCAGGGGGACGACACACCGCCGACTCTTCCCCGGAACGAGCGGACGAATGCCGGAACCGTTCGTCGCGACCCGCAGCCCGTGCGGATTCCGGACGACATCCCGGCGGCGGTCCACGACACGGGCGCGCAGGACGTCGTCGGCGAAGACGACGTCGGCGGTGAGAGTGTTGACGGAGGCGGCTCCCCGGACAGCCCGTTCGGCGTGCCGGGAGGGACGGGTGACGCGCCGACGGTTCCCGGTAGCGGCGGAGGCGAAGAGATCCTGATCCCCGGCGTCAACGGAGTGCTTCCTCCTTTGCTGATCCGGAGGATCGAGCCCGAGTATCCCGAGCTGGCTCGCAAGCTCCACCAGGAAGGCGTCGTGATCCTCCGGGCCGTCATCACGCTCTCCGGAGCGGTGGACGAGGTCCAGGTGGTCAAGTCCGCCGGCCCGCTCCTCGACGCGGCCGCAGTCTCCGCGGTCCGCCGGTGGAGCTACAAGCCCGCCACGCGCGACGGCCGTGCCGTCGCCGTCTATCTCGACGTGACCGTGAGCTTCTCTCTGCGCGGCTGAAGGATACCGCCGGCCGGCGGCCGGCGTTCCCTACTGTCGGGGGTGTGCCTTCGGTGGTCGGGTCACGGCATCAGCTGCGCCTGGATCAGGAACCCCTGGTCGTTTGCCGGCGAGCCGTCGATGCGCTGGCGGTGCGTCCGCGTGTAGTCCAGCACGAGCTTGAAGCTGTTGCTTCCCTTCCGGAAGTAGTACGAGGACTCGCCGGTCACGGTTGAGATTCTGCCCCGCGGCGCGTTCCGGTTGTAATCGATGTAGGAATACCGCGTCGCCATGTCCCACTTGCCGGGAATCAGGAAGTAGCCGGCCTGCGCGTAGAAGCCGTAGGAGTAGAGCCGCACGCCGCTCGTGTCGCCTTTGGCCTGGCCCCAGAAACCTTCGCCCTGAATCGACAGGCCCATCCACTTGAACTGCGCGTCGACGCCCCAGGACTTGATGTCTACTTTCTCTCCCTCCTCGAAGAGGCCGACGTTGCGCCCGAGCCAGCCCGTGGGACCGGCGTAGTTCAAGGCGAGCGCCTCGAAGCTGGTCGGCGAGATCTTGCGCAGCGTGTTCAGGAAGCCGTTCGTGCCGATCGAGAGCGCGGGCTTCGTGTGGCCCTGCAGGTCGGCCTCGCTGTTGCCCATCGTCCCGATCGGATTCCAGACCATGCGGAGCATCGGCATCACGTTGTTCGTGGGCCGAACCGTGTTCTGGCCGTCGCCGCCGAAGACGCCGGCCTGGTAGACGAACGTCGAGTTGCAGAAGGACCCGGCCGCCATCACGCCGATGTCGCGGCTGGGCTTGAAGGCGTCGACCGCGATCGAGCGCTCCGGAAATTGCAGGAAGCCGTCGTTGTAGAGCTCCTCGCGCGAGTACGGCGTCTTGTACTGGCCACCCTGTACGGAGAGCGCGTTGGCGAATTTCCAGTTCAACCACGCGTCGTCGAGGATTCGGTTGGCCGCGGTGCCCGCGAATTCCAGTTGCAGCCGCCAGGTCAGCCGCGGATCCAGCGCGAAACCCGAGAAGAAGAGCTTGAAGCGCCGGACCCGGAACTCGTTCGCGTCCACGCCGCCGGCCGCCGCGTCGAGATCGAAGTGCGTGAAGCGGAACTGCAGGTTGAAGCCCATGCTTCCTTCGAACATGCCGTCCGGCGTCCGGAAGACGATTCCCCGGTATTCGACGTACTCGATGGTCTTGGGAGGAGGAGGGGGCGTCGCGGGCTCGGGCCCGTCATCCGCGAAGAGCCGCCCGGCGGCGGAAAGGAGTACCGCGAGGCACGGGAACATCCGTCGCTGTCTCGTCATACGGGCTATCCTTTCGTTAAAGTACGATTTAGTCCAAGAAAATCAGACTGAACCGTATAGAATCGGTGGTCTCATGACGACTTCTTCACAGGGCCCCTTCACCGCGGCCGAGGCCGCCCGGCGTCTGGGGGTCAGCCACCAGACCCTCAAGCAGTGGATCTACAAGAAGCGCATCCGGTCGGTTCCGACGCCGGGAGGCCATCACCGGATCCCGCGCTCCGAGATAGTGCGCCTTGCCGGGGTGGCCGCGGCGGCGTCGCCCGCGGAGCCGTCGGGCCTCGAAGCGATCAGCGGGCGCAACAAGCTCGCCGGCGTGGTGACGAGGCTCAAGGTCTCGGGCTTGCTCGCGGAAGTCACCCTCGAAGTCGGCGGGCAGGAGCTGACGGCGATCATCACGCGCTCTGCGGCCCGGACACTCGGCTTGAAAGTCGGCGCTCCGGCCTTCGCCCTCATCAAAGCGACGGAAGTCATGGTGATTCGCGGTTGAAGGGAGCAAGTCTCGTGCCGCATTTCGGAGCCTTCGCCGCGCTCGCGGGCCTTCTGACCCTCGGGGCCGCGCCGCAGCCCGAGGTCCTGGTCTTCGCCGCCGCCAGTCTGACGGAGTCGCTCCAGGAGATCGGCAAGGCCTATGAAGCGAATTCCGGCACGAAGATCGTCTACTCCTTCGGCCCGTCGAACGACCTGCAGCGCCAGATCTCCGCGGGGGCGCCGGCCGACGTCTTCTTTTCCGCCGACACGCCGAAGATGGATGCGCTCGAGAAGGCCGGCCTGGTGCGCAAGGCCGACCGCAGGGAGTTTCTGTCCAACGTCCTCGTCGTCGTGGTGCCCTCCGATTCGACGGCGCAGATCGCGAGCGCGAAGGACCTCGCGGCTCTGCCCAAGGTCACACTGGCGGATCCCGCCGCGGTCCCCGCCGGCGTCTATGCGAAGAAGTGGCTCGAGTCGGAGGGTGTCTGGAATCAGATGGCGCCGAAGGTCGTGCCCGCGCTCGACGTCCGCGCCGCGCTTGCGGCCGTGGCGGCCGGCGGCGTTCCCGCGGGTGTCGTTTACGCGACCGATGCCGCGACTTCGAAAGGCGTGCGCGTCGCATTCAGAGTCACGAACGATCCCCCGATCGCCTATTCCGTAGCCGTCGTCGCGGGCTCGAAGCACGCCGCGCAAGCGCGGTCCTTCGTCCGGTTCCTCGAATCCGACGAAGCCAGAGCCGTCTTCCAGAGGCGCGGCTTTCGGATCCTGGGAACCGAGTAGGTGTCTTCGACCGACGTTTCGATCCTCCTCCTGACGCTGCGAGTGGCGTTCTGCGCCACGCTCATGATCCTGCCTCTGGGCATCGGCGCAGGGTGGCTTCTCGCGCGGCGCAGCGGGACCTTTCGACCCGTCGCCGAAACGCTGCTCTCTCTCCCCCTGGTGCTTCCTCCGACGGCCGTGGGCCTTCTCCTGCTCCAGGCCCTGCGCCGGACGGGCCCGATCGGCCGCTTCCTCGACTCGGCAGGCATCGAGCTCCTCTTCACTTGGAAGGCCGCTGTCGTCGCCACGGCCGTGATGTCGTTCCCGCTGCTGGTGCGGCCGGCGCGGACCGCCTTCGAAGAGATCGACCCGCGCCTTCTCGCGATGGGACGCTCGCTCGGAAGCAGTCCGCTGCGCGTCTTCGGCCGCGTCGCGCTGCCTCTGGCCTGGCGCGGCGTCCTGGCCGGCACGCTGCTCGCGTTCTGCCGGGCGCTGGGAGAGTTCGGCGCCACCATCCTCGTCGCCGGCAACATTCCGAGCAGAACCCAGACCCTCTCCCTGGCGATCTTCCAGCGCACGCAGACCGGCCAGGACGACGCCGCCATGCGCCTCGTCGCCCTGACCGTGGTGATTGCGTTCGCCACGGTGCTCGCGTCGGAGCTGGTGGCGCGGCGGCGGAGCCAGCGGACCGCGGCGTGATCGAGATCGACGTCGCGCTGCCGCTGGCGCGCTTCCCTCTGCGCATCGAGACCACGCTCTCCGGCCAGGCGGTGGCCGTGCTCGGGCCTTCGGGGGCGGGCAAGACCTCGCTTCTCGAATGCATCGCGGGTCTGCGCCGGAAGGCCTCGGGCCGCATCGTCGTGTCGGGGACGACGGTCATGCACACAGCCCGGGGAACGTATCTGCCCCCCGAGCGGCGCCGCATCGGGTACGTCCCACAAGACGCGCTTCTCTTCCCGCATTTGACCGTCGCGGACAACGTCCGGTTCGGGATGCGCGGCGACGCGGCCGGAGAGAGCCTTTACCGCGAATCCATCGCGATCCTCGAGATCGAGGACCTCACGCCGCGTTACCCCGCCACCCTTTCCGGAGGCGAGCGCCAGCGTGTCGCGCTCGCGCGGGCGATCGCGACGGAACCGCGGCTGCTGCTGCTCGACGAGCCTCTGGCGGCGGTGGATCAGCACCTGAAGGGACGGATCCTGCCGTACCTTCTCCGGATCCGCGACGAGCTGCGCATTCCGTTCCTCTACGTCACGCACAACGCGGGCGAGGCGCGCACGGTGGCGAAGGAAGCGATCGTCTTGCGCGATGGTGGCGTGGCCTTCGCGGGTTCTTCCGACGAGGCCCTCCGCTCGGTTTCGGCGCTGGATCCCGAGGCGCGGTTCGACAACGTCCTGGCCGGCGATCTCGACGCCGAGACCGCGCTCGGCGAAACGGCGTCGCTTCGCGTGGGGAGCGCGGTCTTCGCCGTCCCGGCGGAAGAAGCGGAAGCGCCCGGGCGCGCCGTCTTTGCCGTGGCGCCCGAGGACGTGCTCGTCTCGACGAAGCCGCTGTCCGGCGTGTCGGCGCGCAACGTGCGGCCGGGCGCCGTGATCTCGCGCGAAGTTTCGGGCGCGACCGCCTGGATCCGCATCGGCTCGGTGGGCCTGGAGTGGACCGCGCGACTCACGCTCGCGGCCGCAGACGAGCTCGCGCTCGAGCCCGGCTCGCCCGTCTGGATCGCCGTCAAGTCCTACGCATTTCGGCGGCTTCGTTAGGAGTCGTCCGCGCTGCCGGGAAGGGCACTTCGTCCCAAGAATTGCCGTTTCCATCCCAAGAGTGTTGCCAGAAAGCGGTTTGCCCCTCTAACGTGGCCGTGTCGACGGAGGAATTCGCGATGCCGGTCCCGACATTGCCGGCCGTGGCCGCCATCCTCGCCCTCACGGTGGGCGACGGCGAGATGCTGCGCCGCCCCTCCGATCTCCCGGCGAAGGCGGCGCCGGCGCCCAAGCCGTGCACCTCGCCCGAGTACCGCCAGTTCGACTTCTGGGTCGGAGACTGGGACGTCACGACGCCCAACGGAAAAGGCGCCGGGACGAATCGCATCACGCCGATCCTGGGAGGCTGCGCCCTTCGAGAGGAGTGGAAGGGCGCGGGCGGACTCGCCGGGACGAGCCTGAACATGTGGGACGGGTCGGGCAAGCGCTGGCGTCAGACGTGGGTGGACGATCGCGGAAACGTGCTGGTCCTGACCGGCCAGTATCGCGACGCGAAGATGTCTCTCGAGGGCGAGGGCCTCGGAGGCAACGGCGTCACGGTGCGCAACCGCATCACCTGGTCGCGCCTGTCGGAAGGACGCGTCCGGCAGCTCTGGGAAACCTCCAAAGACGGCGGCAAGACCTGGGGCGTCGAGTTCGACGGAACGTACGCTCCACGTAGTCGGTGATGTGTAGGAGCGGCCCCTGCGGCTGCCCGCGGGCGGGCGGCGACGGTCCGTCCACCAGAGGACGACCCCCCGGCAGTAGGAGACGCCGTCCGAAGGACGGCGGCAACCCAGCCCCGCCCCTACGGTGCTGGCTGCGCTGCCAACCACTTCTCCACGGCGGCTCGATCATCGCCCTTGAGCCGCTTCAGGACTCCATCCGGATGCGTGGCGATGGTCTTCGGATTGTCGAAGGGCAGCCTCTCGTACATCTTTCCACCGGGCTCGTGGCAGGGCGCACACCGTTCCTGAAGGATCGGGCGGACCGTCGTCGCGAACGCGTCGGCCACCGGAGATGGGGTCGGCGCGATGCGCGCTTCCGGGACCATGGACCCCGCCGTATCGCGAGCGTGACCCGGGAGAAAAGGCAGCGCCAGCAGCACTCCGAAGCCCAAGAATGATCCAAGACGGCGAATGCGCCGCTCCGGCCCGCCGGATCGATGACCCGTCCCCGCAGAAGAGTTCTTCATAACAAGCCCTCTTTCGCGCTCCGGCCCCTGTCTCGTCGCGTTCCGGATTTTGAACCCTTCGTCCGGAATCTTGGTCCAAAAGGAGCCGGCATTCTTTCGTAACTCCTTCTGTTTCTTTACGTATCACGCGGGGAGGCGTTGCAAAAAGGTCGAGGGAGGCAGGGATGAAAATTCGGACGCTGATCGTCGACGACGAACCTCTGGCGCGGGAGTGGACGCGCAACGGCCTCCAGGACGAGCCCGACATCGAGATCGTGGGCGAATGCGGCGACGGCTTCGAGGCGGTCAAGGCGATCGTGGAGCTCAAGCCCGCGCTCGTGCTCCTCGACGTCCAGATGCCCGGGCTCGACGGTTTCGGCGTCCTGGCGAGCCTCGACGCCCCGGACCTTCCGGCCGTCATCTTCGTCACCGCCTTCGACCGTTACGCGCTCAAGGCCTTCGAGGCCCACGCCGTGGACTATCTGATGAAACCGTTCTCGACCGAACGGCTGCGGGCCGCCGTCGACCGGGCCCGCGCCGAGATCGACCGCAGCTCTTCGAGGGAGCTGAGGGCGGCCCTGAACGCGCTGCTCGAGGACATCCAGCGCGAGCGCACGTTCCCCGAGTGGCTGCTCATCAAGAAGGACGACCGTAGCGTCTTCCTGCGGGTCGCCGACATCGACTGGATCGAGTCCTCGCGCAACAACGTGCGCCTCCACGTGGGCAAGGACATCTTCCTCTTCCACGAGACGACCTCGGGCATCGAGTCCAAGCTCGATCCGAAGAAGTTCTTCCGGATCCACCGCTCCACGATCGTCAACATCGAGAAGATCAAGGAGATGCACCCCTGGTTCAACGGCGACTACGCCGTGATCCTGAAGGACGGCACGAAGCTGACGCTTTCCTCGACGTACCGAGAGCGTCTGAAGGAGTTCCGGCGGCTGGCCGTTTAGACGCCAGCGCATCGGATCGCATGCGGACGGCGGCTCCGCGAACTCGGGTCTCGATCGTCAAGGAGGCCGGCGAGCCTCCGAGGCCCGCCGCCTCCCGGGACGCTCCGCGCACCCTCGCCGCGACCGGCCGGAATCCCTCGACGGGCCTCCATCGCGGCTTCGAGATCCTCCTGATCTGGAGCATCGTCGGACTCTTCATCGCCGCCCAGCGGTACCTGCGCGGCCCCTCGCTCCAGCCGCGCCTGGCGCTTCCGTGGGGCGAATCGCTGGCGGCGAGCCTCGTCACGGCCTATCTGTGGGCGCTCCTGACGCCGGCCGTGATGCGCGTCGCGCGACGGCTGCGGCCGCGCGCCGCGAGCGCCTTCTGGAAGATTCCGCTGCTGGTCCTCGTCGGTGCGGCCGCCGCCCTCGTCCACCTGACGGCGACCAACCTCTTCTGGCACGCGGTGGGCCCGCCCGACTCCTCGAGCGACTTTTCGGCGATGTTCCTGGCGACGCTCGCGTTCGGCGGCGCCGCGCGACTGGCGACGTTCTTCGGCATCGTCGGCGTGACGTGGGGCATCGACGACTACCGCACGTACCGCGAGAAGGAGCTGCAAGCCTCGGAGCTCGAGCGGGAGCTCGTGCAGACCCAGCTCGAGGCGTTGAAGCTGCGGCTGCATCCGCCGTTCCTCTTCAACACGCTCTCGACGATCCTGCCCCTGATCCACACCGAGCCGCGCGCGGCGGCGCGGACCGTCGTGCAGCTGGGCGACATCCTTCGGCTCGCGCTCCACAACGACGCGACCGGTCTGGTGCCGCTGAAGACGGAGCTCGAGTACATCCGGCTCTACCTGCAGATCGAGCAGACGCGGCTGCAGGATCGTCTCGACGTCCACTTCGAGATCTCTCCCGACGTCTTCGACGCCGCCGTGCCGAACTTGATCCTGTTGCCTCTGGTCGAGAGCGCGATCGCGAACGGCGTCTCCGTGCGCCCCGGCCGCGCCTCGATCGAGATCCGCGCCTGGCCCGAGGAGGGCATGCTGCGGCTCGAGGTCCACGAGTCCGCCGGGGATGCGGAGGTTCCGGCGGCCGTTCCGATCGACGACTCCTTCGTGCGCAAGACGAAGATGCGGCTGGAGCTGCTCTATCCCGAGCGCCACCGCGTCTCGATCTCGGATCGTCTGGAGAAGGGGCACGAGGTCTCGCTGCGCCTGCCGCTCGAGACCGCGACGGCCGCCGTGGGGGCCGCCTGAGCGCCGCCGCGACTCCCCTTCGCGAGCTGCCGCGCCCGCGCGGGAGCGAGCGCTGGCGCGCCGCCGGCTGGGTTCTCGCCGTCTGGACGCTGGTGGGTCTCTTTCGCGCCGCGGACCGCTACTTCAGCGACCCGTTCCAGCTCCAGCGCCTCGAGTTCGGCCTCTGGGAAGCTCTGGCCCAGAACCTCCTGTCCTCGACGATCTGGGCCGCGCTGACGCCTATGGTCGTGTGGCTCGCGCGCCGATCGGTTCCGACCACGTCGAACTGGGCGAGACCAGTCGGCCGGCTGGCCGCGGGAGGCATCGTCTTCCCGGTCGTGCACGGAGTCGCCTATCAGCTGGCCTATCCGCTCCTGATGGGATTCCCGTGCGTCGTTCCGATCCAGCTCGCCGCGCTGCCGCAACTGCTGCCCCTGACGTTCCCGACGCACTTCGTGACCTACTCGGCGATCGTCGGAGTGACGTGGGCCCTCGGGTATTCGCGGCTCTCCCGCCAGCGGGACCTCAAAGCCTCGCAGGTCAAGACGCGGCTCGCGAGCGCGCGGCTGGAAGCCCTCAAGGGCCAGCTCCACCCGCACTTTCTCTTCAACACGTTGAACAGCATCCTGCCGCTCGTCTTCCGCGACGGCGACGCCGCCTCGCGGACGGTCGTCCGGCTCGCGGATTTGCTGCGACTCTCGCTGCAGAACGAAGGCCACGACCTGATTCCGTTCCGCAAGGAGCTGGAGCTGCTGCGCGTGTACCTCGAGATCCAGCAAACACGCTTCCAGGATCGCCTGACGGCGCGCTTCGAGCTCGAGCCCGGCATCGAGGACGCGCTGGTGCCCAACCTCATCCTGCAGCCCCTGGTCGAAAACGCCATCAAGCACGGCATCGCCGCGAGACCCGGCTCGGGACGCGTCGAGGTCCTGGCGCGCCGTGAGGGACCCGATCGGATCCGCCTCGTCGTTCGCGACGACGGGCCCGGCCCCTCGAACACGGTCCGCCGCGCGGGCGAGGGAGGCGTGGGCCTGCGCAACACGCGCGACCGCCTGGAGCTTCTCTACGGCGAGCGGCAGGAGTTCCAGTTCCAGGGAGCCGCGGGACGCGGCTGCGAGGTCTCGCTGTCGTTTCCGCTGACTCTGGCGCCGCCGGCCGAGCCGCGCCCGCGCCTGGAGGCTCGCCCGCAGCCGCTTCGCGCTCTGCCGCGCGCCGCCGGCCTCGCCGTGGGCGCCGTGGCTCTTCTCGCTGCGGCGGCGCTCGCCGAGTCCCCCGCCGGACCCTACGCGCGCGCCATCACGCAGTCGCAGGAGATGCTGGACCAGGTCCTGCAGCTCTACCCCGGCACCGCCGTCGCGGTCGCCGTCGGCGATTCGATCGTCTGGACGCAATCCTTCGGCTTCTCCGACGTCGATCGGCAGCGCCACGTGTCCCGCTCCACACAGTTCCGCATCTACGAAGCGGCGATGCCGCTGACCGCCACCGTCATGGCGCGTCTGGTCGAGCAGGGCCGCTTCGACGCCGACGCGCCGCTCCAGAAGTACCTGCCGGATCTGCCCGAGACGCAGGTTCCGGTGACGGGCCGGTCGCTCGCGAGCCACCTCGGGGGCGTGCGCGACTTCGAGGAGAGCGAGGAGATCCCGGCGCCCTGCTCCGGCGCGCGCGACGCGGTACGGACTCTGAAGGGGCGGCTTTTTGTCCGGCCGGCCGGTCTCGGCCACACTTTCTCGCGCCAAGGCTACGTGCTCCTCTCGGCGGCGCTCGAGTCGGCGACCGGGCGGCCGTTCGGCGACCTCCTGCAGGAGATGCTGGCCGGACCCGTCGGCATGTCCTCGACGATGATCGATGACCCGCAGCGGTTCCTGCCCGGCCGGTCCAACTTCTACGAGCGCGGCTTCCTGGGCCTGCTCCGCGCCGCGCGGCCCGTCGACACGAGCTGCCTCTGGGGAGGAGGCGGCCTGGTCTCGACCACGGAGGACCTCGTCCGCTTCGCCACGGCGCTTTTGCGAGGAGAGCTCCTCCGGCACGAGACGCTCGAGGCGATGTTCACGCCGCAGAAGACGCGCAACGGCTTGACGACGGCCTACGGGCTGGGCTGGCACGTCGAGACGGACGCCCGCGGACGCCGCTATCTCTGGCACGGCGGCCGCGGCGTCGGCGGCCGCGCCGCGATCGTCGTCATTCCGCACGCGCGGCTGGTGACCGTCATGCTCTCCAACATCGAGGGCGAGCGCCTCGACGACCATGCGCGCCGCATCGCGTTGTTTTTCCTCGAAGTTGCCGAGGCCGGCGGCGGTCCGCCCGATCTGATTCGCGCCTCGGGTCAGACCAAGCCCTCGCCGCCCTTCGCCTACCGCGCCGCCCCCGCGCCGGGCGAGTAGCCCGCGGTGCGCCGCCGGGCGGCGGCGTATCATCGCGGCGGTGCTTTCACCGTTCGTCATCTGGTCATCCGCCCCGCGAATTCACGACTCCATCGTCCTCAGGATCACCGCCTCTGCCGTGATCGTCGCCTCCCTCGCCGCGGGGCTTGCGGCTCTCGGGCGCGATCTTCGAATCGCTTACCTGTACGCCGGCCAGAGCATCTTCTCGAGCGTTGACAGAAAGCAGATGGATGCGGTGCGTGCCTCCCTGCCCGCGAAGGCCCCGATTCTGCTCATCGCAAAGACGGCCAACGCGTGGCAGGCCTGGCTCTGGGAGCGCGGGCTTTACCCCGAGCACCTCGTGGTCGTGCGGTTCGAACCCTGGTCCGCGGACGAGATTCGCAAGGCCCGTGAGCGGTTTGGCTTCCGGCACGCCGTAATCATCGGACCCGTCCCATTCGATCCGGGCTTTCGATGGACTCGCGACCTCGGCCCCATGGCGGGGGTTCCCGATCGCGTGGTCTTCGGCGAGCTCGCGCCTTGAGATTGCCGCTTCCGGAAATTCTCATCACGGCGCTGCTGGCCGCAGGTTTTGCGGCCGTCGGCGAGATCATCCTCCGTCGCCCTTCACGGAGCGCGGCCGCCGCCAACGAATCGATGCTCGTCGGAATGGGAGTCTGCGCTGCCGCCCTCTTTCCTTTGACCTTGATCCTTCCGCACCACGCCCTCGTGGCCGAGGCCGTGTTGCTGGCCGCGTGTCTGGGTTGGGCGGTCCTCCGTCGAATCGGGCGGCGCGAAGGAATCGACCGCACGGCACGGTTTCCGCTCGACCCGACCGCACGCGGGATTCTCGCGGCCGTGGCCGTCGTGACGGCCGCCTTTGCCGCGCTGAACCTTCGCTACACCTACGCCTGGGACGGGTTCATGATCTGGGCGACGAAGGCACGTCTGCTTTCGCATGTGGGAAGTCTCAACCGCGAGTGGCTCTTACCCGGAGACCTCTACGGAATGCGTCACCTCGAGTACCCGCCGGTCGTTCCTCTCTACGAAGCCTTGTTGAGCCTCCTTCGCGGCTCTTTCGACTACGACAAGCTCAAACCCGTCTTCCTGGTCTTTTATCTTTCGCTGCTGATCGGGACGTATGCCGCCGCCCGGGCTGAGCTCCCGGCTCGTCTGGCGGCCGCGGCCGACCTTCTGGTCTGCCTCCTTCCGGCCGTATCGACGCAGTATGCGACCGGAGGGTACGCGGACATGCCGCAGGCAGCCTTCGTCGCCGGCGTCGTGGCGGCGGGTATGGCGGGCCGTAGGGATTCGCTGCCCTGGTTGATCGGCGCGTTGACGATGGTCAAGGCGGAAGGAGTGATTCTCGCCGCTCTCGCGTGCGGCGGTATTGCGCTCTTCTGGGTTCTCGAATCAGCGCACAACTTTGCTCGGCAAATAGCGGCCGCGGTCCGCGGCATTGCCTTGGTTGCGGCGTTCTTTCTGGTGCGCTTCGCATACGTGCGCTGGGTTGGCGCGCCGGAGTTCGTCTACCAGGGCGGCCTGGCCGACGCGCTGGCGCGGATTCCGCAGGCCGTACGCCTGTGCCTGATCCGGCTCGTCGACCCGCGGCAGTGGGGCCTGTTCTGGCCGGCGTTCGGCGCAGCCGCAGTGGTCCTGCTCGCCCGGGGTTCGAATCGGGAAAAAGCGGTTTCCGCGGCAACTGCGGCGGGCCTGGCTGTTTCGATTGCGCCGTTCCTCTTCACCACCTGGCCGCTCGAAGTCCATATCGAGCAGGCGTATTTCCGGCTGGCCGCGCAGCTGTCTCCCGCGGCTGCGGTCTCGATCGTTCTGGCTTATACGCGGCTGAAGCACGCGTTCCCGGCGCGGTCGCCGCTGCCGTCATCCCCGAGCTAGGCTGAGGACGACACATTGTTCCTTCTCTGGCCAAAGCGTATCCAGCCGCCCATCCCTCATGGGTCACAGCGTCCTCGACGTCCCGAAACTGTAGGCTCCAGCCCGGGCTCCTCCAGGAAGGCCTCGCGACCCGGGTCTCTTCCTGCGAAGACGCGCCGTGAGCTCGTCCTCGGTCTCGGCGCCCTCGGCGTCGTTCTCTGCCTGGTCTATGGAAACATCGTGTTCGGCGGCGAGACCCTCGTCGCCAGCGCCAACTATCACCCGTTCGACTACCGATTCGATCGGATACGTCCCGGAACGACGACAGGCCCGGCGTTTCTCAACTGGTACGACGTCGGAGCCGTTTGGTGGCAGTGGGAGCCGGCGGCGCAGTTCTTCCGCAAGGCCTACCGGCGGGCGACCGTTCCGCTGTGGGATCCCAGCGCGGCGGGCGGCGTCGACGCCCACGTGAACCTGACCCAGGGACAGTACTTTCCACCGTACGCGCTGCTCCTCCTCGCGGGGAACTCTCCGGTCGCGCGCGACGCGTACACGCTTCTCTTGCTCCTCGGCAGCGGAGCGTGCTGTTTCCTTCTTCTTCGACGCAACGGCTTCCATCCCCTTTCGGGGTTCGCCATGGGCGTGATCTTCATGCTCGCCGGTCCGCTGACCCTCAACGCAAACTCCATCGTGGGGCAGGCGGTCGCCGCCATTCCCCTGCTCGTCCTGTCCGTGGACGCGCTGCTCGAACGCCCGACATGGTCCGGGGTTGCCCTGGTCGCTCTCGCCATGGCCCTCTGCGTCCTCGCTTCTTTCATGCCGGTCGTCATCTCCGCGCTCCTCCTTCTTCCGTTCCAGTGGTTCAGCCGGGTTCTCGTGCGCGACGAAGGCGACCCGAGCCTCGCGGTGCGGGCCGCCGGCTCGGGCGCCCGGCTCGCCGCCGGCGTCTTCCTTGGACTCGCGCTCGCGGCGTTCCTTCTCATTCCCGTGCGAATGGCGTCCGGCCAGGACCCCCGCTTCGCGGCGTGGTACTCGAACCTCGGCCTGCAACATTACGACGCCGACGTCGGGCTCACGCTGGTTTCGCCGCGGATCACCTATTCGGTCTCCCAGGTTGCCGATTACCGTTCCGCCCTCTTTCCCCTTCCCTACGACTGGACCTCCACGTTCCTCTACGTGGGGCTGACCCCGCTCCTGCTGATCCCCTTCGCCTGGACCGATCCTCGCCCGGCGGCGCGCCGTCTTCGCGTTTTCTTCGCTGGCGCCGGAGCGTTCATGCTCCTCAAGATGCTCGGCGTTCCTCCGATCCAGTGGATCGGCCATCTTCCGGTGCTGAACCAGATCCATTTCATCCCGTACTTCTGCGGAGCGCTCGCCCTGTGCGTGGCCGGGTTGGCGGCGCTGGGCGTCGAAGGACTGCGTCAAGGCCGATCCTCCAGAGCGGCCGTGGTCGCGTGCGGCGCGGTCGCGGTTGCGGTCTCTCTGCTCGTCTTTCGCTTCTGGTCGACGCACGCGGCCAACCCCGCCGCGAGCCGGGAGGGGCACGTTCGGGAGATGGCGCGGCTCGCCGCCCTGGCCCTGGCTCTGCTCGTCGTCGCCTGGCTGCGACGCCGGGGCCGCCTGTCCGGCGCCTCGGCGAGCGTTCTCGCCGTCGCCGTCATATGCCTGGAGCTCGTCCCGCTCGCCCACCGCGCCCGATTCCGGCGGCACGACGTCTGGCGCGACGTGCCCGAATTCGTGCGATACCTCCAGTCCGACCCGACGCTGTTCCGCGTCCACGGAGTGAGTGATCTCGCCCTGACGGGTAACGTCTTCCAGGGGCTGGGCCTCTCCGGGATCTCCTCGCGCCACGCCTTCAATGCCTACCGCTACGACGCATTGCTCCGGCACTATTTCGGCGACCGCGGATTGCACTTTCCCGTGGCTGCATCCCTGCTTCCCTCCCGGCGCGCGATCCTGGACCTGCTCGGCGTCAAGTACGTCGTGACGCTGTGGCAATCCGGCGCGGACGACGCCCTGCTGAAAGAGCAGGGCCTTCTGCCGGAGAAGCGCGACGGCGACTTCGTGGTTTGGCGCAACCCCACCGCCTGGCCCCGCGCCTACGTGACGAGCCGGTACGTCCTCACTCCCGATGCGGCGCACGCCCTCGAGGCCACGGGCGCGCTCACGTCGCCGAACCAGGTCGTTCTCGAAGAGGCGCCCCCGTCGGATCCGGGGACGCCGGCTAAGGAATCCGGGGGAACGTGCCGGATCGACGCGTACGACTACGGCTTCGTGCGCATTCTCGCCGAGAGTGCCGTCCCCTCCATGGTGGTCCTCATGGATTCGCTCGCGCCGGGTTGGGAGGCCCGGGTGGACGGCCGGCCCGTTCGGATCCTGGCCGCGAACTACGCATTCCGGGGGATTCCGATTCCCGCCGGCAAGTCGGTCGTGGAGCTGCGCTATCGGCCGCCGGGGCTCCGTCGAGGCCTCGCCGTCTCGGGCGTCGCGGCCCTGATCGTGGCCGCGATCCTCGGCGGCGCGGCGCTGCGGAAGCGCGACACGCGTCCTTCCCTCAAGTCCGGTTGACGGGGCGGTCGTATCGAGGCGAGAAGACGGTCGAGTGGACGCGCCGCATGTCCCGGATCGTCGCCCAGATGTTTCTCGGAGAAGTGGACGATCCCTTTCCGAACTCGCGCGGGAATGTCTGGATCCCGACCTCGCCGACGCGGAAGCCCTTGAGCATCGTCTTGATCGTCACCTCGGCGCCGATGAAGGGGCTCGTGGACACGAGCTCGAGCTCCTCCACGACCGACTTGCGGATCAGCTTCAGCCCGCAGCTGACGTCCCGGTACCGCGTGTCGAAGAGGCCGCGCAGCACCTTGTTGTAGACGTACGAGACGAACGTGCGCCAGCTGCTGTACGTCTTGGCGTAGCGGAACGTGATGATCAGGTCGTAGTGGTCCTGCAGGCGCAGCAGCTTTCGCAGGTCGTCCACCTCGTACTCGTCGTCGCCGTCGGTGAAGCAGATCCACTCGAAGCGCGCGGCCTGGAAGCCCGTGCGGAGCGCCTGGCCGTAGCCGAGATTGCGCGGGTGGTGCACCACGCGGACGAGGGGGTTCTTCGCGGCCAGCTCGTCGGCGATCCGGCCGGCGGCGTCGGGCGAGCCGTCGTCCACGATGATCACCTCGTATTCGCTGGCGAGGTCGGTCAAAACTCGGACGGCCTTCTCCGTGACGCGGGCGACGGTCTCCTCGTCGCGGTAGACGGGAAAGAAGAGGCTGACGCGGGGCCGTTGCGCGCTCATCAGAATCGCAGCCGACGGAACACGAACCACGGAAGCCGCCGCACGACGGCGGCGAGCATCCTCCACCATTTCGGCTCGTATCGGCCCCCGCTCTCCCGTCCGAGCTCGCGGCGGACCCGCCCCGCGACTCGCGCGGGATCGGCCTTGGGAAAGAGCAGTCTCTTCCCGTAAGCCAGGCCGGTGTCGAGGTACCCGAGGGTGTAGAAGACGACTGTCAGCCCCCGCCCTTCTCCGAGGTGCCGCAGGCTCTCGAAGTAGCTCTCGAGCGCGCGCTTGGACGCCGAATAGACCACGTTCTGGCTCCGCCCGCGCACGGCCGCCACCGAGCCGAAGCCGGCGATCACTCCCTTCCCCTGACGGAGCAGCCTCGGGAGGAGACGGCCGACGACCGAGGTCGCGCAGAGAAAGTTGATCCGCACGAGGCGCTCGGCCTCCTCCGGCGGCAGGCTGCCGTCGTCGCCCGGAGCCATGGCCCCCACCGGGAACAGGAGACCCTCGACCTCCTCCTCGGGCGACAGGCTCTCCTCGATGCGGCGGGCCAGGCCGGCGTGGTCGGCCGCGTCGTGGGCCATGGCGCGAATCCGCGCGCCCGCGACTTCGAGGTCGGCGGAAAGCGCCGAAAGGTCGCGCTCGTCGCCGGCGACGAGAAGGAGCGATCGGCCCTCCCGCCCGAGGGACTCGGCGATCGCCCGTCCCAGACCCGCGGAGGCGCCCACGACGATCCAGGTCATAGGCCCAGACGCTCGGACAGCTCCGAGGCAAACAACCGCTGCGGGTCGAACCGGCGAAGCCCGTCCCGAAACGCGTCGTACTCCGGATAACACGCTTGCGCGACCTCTTTCGGAAGCCGCGAGTCCTTGATGACGTTGGGCCGTCCGCCGAGGTCCCGGACCAGGGCGTCCAGAAACACGCTCAGGCGCTCTCCGGCGGGCCCCTCGGGAACGTCCACGGCGAGACACAGGCCGTCGCCGTCGAATCGAAGGTACTTCGGAACCCCTCGGAAGAGCTTGCAGGAGGCGAGCGTGACGGGCGTCGGGCGCCGCTCGAGGTACTCGCGCAGCGAGGACGCCAGCGAGGCGAAACGGTCCCGCGGAACCAGAATCTGGTGTTCTCGGAAGCCGGGAGTCCCGAAGAGCTCGAAATAGATCACCTTCCTCGCCACGGGAAAGAGGAACGGGAACAGGCCGAACTCCCGGCTCTCGGGCCCCCAGCCCTGTGCCCGGTAATAGGCGGCGTTGAACGCGCGCGTCGTCAAGCCGTTGAAGAACGGCAGCCGCCAGCGACCCCTGGTCTCGGAGTCGGTCTCGACGATCCGCGGCTTCGAGGTTACCTCGGCCGGGGACCCGGAAACGAACTCTCCGGCGTAGAGAAAGCCCCGGCCGAAGCCCCCGCCCGAAACAGTGAAGTCGTGCCAGGTGTAGATGAAGGTCGACCGCGGAGCATGGCTCTCGAGGAGTCCCATCGTCTCTTCGAACCGCGGCACGACGACGCGCCGAACGCGCACCCTCGCTCCCGGCAGTCGCGAGAGACGCAGACGCGCGCTCAGGATGTGGCCCGTCAGACCGAAGCCGCCGCAGGTCAAGTCGAAGACGTCGGGCTCTCGCCGGGCGTCGACGTCGAGGGTCCCGTGGCGGGGATGAAAGAGACGGAGCCCCAGAACGACGCCGTGAAAGTTCCCGTCGGCAAACTGATTCTTCCCGTGCACGTCCGCCGCGATGCAGCCTCCCACGGTGATGTGCGGGTATCCGGGCTGGACCGGCAGGTACCAGCCCCGCGGAAACGCGACGTCGTGGATCTTGCCGAGCGTCGTCCCGGCCTCGCACTCCAGGACGCCGCTCTCCTCGTCGAAGGAAAGCACGCGATCGAAGGCGCGTCCGTCCTGGACCAGGCTCCCGGTCGCGCCGAATCCCGCCGCCGCGTAGGAATAGCCTCCGCCGCGCGTGATGCGAAGTCGACCCGGCTCCACCATCTCCAGGTGGCGGTACCGGTCGGGCCTCGCCACGGACTGTCGCATCCGCACGCGGCCGTCGAAGCTCGTGAGATCCAATTCGGCCACGGGCAGACCCGTTCCGGCCGCAGGCGATCCTTCGGCAGGGCGCGCGCTCACGACGCCGTCGTGGGCCGAACGCCGCGAACGAAGGTCTGTTTTCCGAGCAGCCACTGCGCCGGGGGCAGGCGCAGGTAGAGCCGGACCGCCCATCCCCATTTCGGCACCCGGGATTTGCTGGTGAACGGGAGGAATCGCACCTTGAGCTCCACGATCCGGAATCCGGCGGTCTCCAGGGCCTCGACGAGGCTGGCGTCCGTCAGGACCATCTGATGATCCAGGAAATCGAAGTATCGGCGGGGCTCGAGGCGAAAATTCGGCTGGAGAACCATGACGGATCCCCCGGGGCGAAGCTTTCGGTACACCGTCGAAAGGAGCCGGAGAATCGCGAGGTGATCGGGAAGATGCTCCAGGAAGTTGCTCAGGAACACGCAGCCCAGACTGGCGTCGGGAACGTCGCCCAGGGACAGGTCGTCCGTCACCACGGTCTCGACACCCGGGCCCGCGTGGCGGCGCACGTCGGGGTTGGCGTCCACGGCGATCCGGCGAACCGCGTCGACCTCGTTGATGAACAGACACGCGCCCGCCCCGATGTCGAGAACCGCGCCGGAACGGTCGATCCGCCTCTGAAAGAAGTCCCGGACCAGGACTCTCCAGACGGTCCGGAGCTCGCTCAGATCACTCTCGCTGAAGCGTCGCCGATATAGGCGTTCGAGGGCCTGCGCCACGTCGGCGCTCTCCTGCGCAGAGCCAGGCCGGACGGACTCTCTGCCGGTGAGAGTCGAGGTCCTCTCGGGCGCCATCTCCCGCGAGCATCGCCCCCGAACTAGAGCTTGTCAAGGCCGGCCGGGCGCCGGTCCGCGTCGTCCTACAATCGGCCGCGAGCGAATGGAGCCATGAGCATTCTCAAGCGGCTGTTCCGATCGAATCCGGCAGCGCCCTCCCCGAGCGCCGTCTCGCCGGGAGCGGCGCCCTCCGACGCCGCGCCTGGAGAGGACCCCGCGCGCGCGGAGCCTCTCCGCCCCGAGGAGGTGCTCGATCGGCTGATCGCTCGACTCGGCTTCGACACGCAGCATCCGGGCTGGTTCCCGGAGCTCCGCGAGCTGCATCGTCATTCACGGACCAGGCGACTCCAGCTCATCCCCGATTTCTTCTACACACCCGTGTTCGCGCCGGGGGATCTGCCGCCGAGCGTCTGGGAGGGGACCTTCCCGGCGTGCGGCGAGTGGGACCTCGCGAAGCAGAAGCAGTTCTTGAAAGAGACGCCGGCGTTTCGCGAGGATCTGGCGGCTCTGCCGTTTGCGCAGAACGTCGAGGACGAGTCCGTCTACCACTGGGGCAACGACCAGTTCAGCCACGCGGACGCGGCCCTGTACCACGCGATGATCCGTAGGTTTCGGCCCAAGCGGGTCGTGGAAGTGGGATCCGGCCATTCGACCAAGCTCGCGGTGAAGGCGCTCCGCGAGAATGGAAGCGGGACGCTTCTCTGCATCGACCCGCACGCGCCGGCCTGGCTGCGGAAGCTGGAGGGTCCGATCGAGATCCGGCAGGAGCCGGTCCAGGCCACGAAGGAGACGGTCTTCCTGGACCTCCAACCGTCGGACATCCTCTTCATCGACGGCTCGCACATCTCGAAGACCGGATCGGACGTCAATCACCTCTTCCTGCGGATCCTGCCGCGGCTTCCGGCCGGCGTCGTCGTGCACATCCACGACATCTGCCTTCCGTACGAATACCCGCGCAACTGGTCCGAGGACGTCCTCTGCTACTGGAACGAGCAGTACGTGCTGGCGGCGCTTCTGGCCAACAGCACGAAGTTCGAGATTCTCGTCGGCGTCTACTTCGTCCAGCACAACGACTACGAGGCGCTGAAGCCCTTCGTCCCCGAGATTCCCGGAATCTTCCCCGGAGGCGGAAGCCTCTGGATGCGGGCACGGACCTAGCCTAGGTCGTCTAGGTCGTCGCGCCGGTCGAATCGGCGCCGGACCCCGACCGCCAGCCGCGGAACTTGCGCAGGATCCGGCGCAGGCCCGTCAACTCCGGCTCGGCGAACACCTCCTCCACGGGCGGAGGCGCGGGAGGCGCCAGCGGCGCGGGCGGGAAAAGCTCGGCGCGGATCGGGTTCATCGCCGCGGAGTGGTTCTCGAAGGAGCGATGCGTCACGCATTCGCGGCACGCCGGATGGACGCGGCCGTCCCGGATGTGCTCGCGCACCGACTGGAGCTGCGGCCCGTTCCAGACGCCCGCGATGCCGCCTTCGCCGGTGAAGGATCCCAGCCCCTCCTTGACGCCCATGTAGCAGCAGACCTTGGCGGTTCCGGACGCCGAGAGGTAGAGCGTGGTCCACGGATAGTGGCAGTACATCGACGGGAGGCCCGTTTCGGGATTTGCGGGAGGCGGCGGCGCGGCCTCCGGGATGGGCGCCGTCACGGCATCCCCGGCGGGCGGCGGCTCGGGAGGTGGCGGCTCCGCGTGTACGTGGAGCTTGGCGGGCGTCGTGCTATCGGCGGCGGGCCACTCGAAGGCGGGATTGACGAAGTTCTCGAAGATCATGCCGGCGCCTTCGGCGATCCCCTTCGCTTCCGCGACCAGCGCCTCCCACTCGGACCGGTCCACGTGGCTCAGGCGGTACTTGTCGTAGTAGCTGTCGTATCCGCCCGGGTTCACCGTGAAGTGATGCAGCGGATTGACGCCGAAGAAGTAGATGCCGAGCGGCGCGAGCTGGCGCGCCAGCTCCGGCAGCTCCTTGTAGTTGTCGGCCTGGGCGACGAAGTTGACGACGATGTTCGGCGCCTTCGACTGTCGGCGCTGCTTCTCCTCGTGGATGAGGCGCAGCACGTTCATGATCTTCTTGTGGCTCGCGCCGCGGAGGCGGTCCATCGTCTCCTCGGTCGCGCCGTCGATCGAGAACGCCAGGTGGTCGTAGCCGGTCGCCACCAGCCAGACCACGTCGGCGGGCCGGATCATCGTGCCGTTGGTGATCCCCGAGACCCGGCAGTGGTGGTTCTTCAGGACGGTGATGAGCGGGGCGAGCTCGGGATAGAGGAACATCTCGCCGTAGCCGAAGGTGTAGACCTCGGTCGCCGCGGCGAAGAAATCGTCCATCTTCGCGAGCACGGGCCAGGGGATGTCCTTTCCGTTCTTGGCGAGCTCCGGGTCCCACGCGAACCCGCACTTGGCGCACCGGAGGTTGCAGCGCGACGTGATCTCCAGGAAGAGCTGCGCGGGCTTGTGCGAGACCGTGAGCTCCCCGGCGGCCGCGGAGGTCTCGTAGGCCAGCCAGTTGGCGCGCTTCCCCGCCCTGGGATCAGGCGGAGGCGGGGTTTGGGGGACTGGAACCGGAGAAGACATCCGCTCGAACCTTACTCCAGTCTCTGCTGCAATGCCATCGCCGGGGCGCTCCGGCGCCGCGCAAGTGCGACTGCGGCGATGCAAACATACCGGTTCGCTCTGCGAGATACCGAGACCTGCTCCCGCTTCAGCGCTCCACTCCAACCTTGGAGGCCACCGCCGAAACGCCCTCGCGCGGGGTGTGCTTCTTCCATGCGACGCCGAACTTCTTCTCGAAGTAGGCCTGGTTCTTCTTCCAGAGCGCGTCGTACTCCTCCGGCGAGAGTTTCCGGAAGGACCCCTGGCCGACGTGATGCACGTACGCGTCCTCGGCGCATGCGACGCGGTAGCCCTCCGCTCGGGTGCGGACCGCGAGATCGTCGTCCTCGAACATCCCGATGCCATAGGCCTCGTCGAGCGGACCGACATCGTCGAGCACGGCCCGGCGCGCCGCCACGCAGTACATCGCCGCCACACCGATGTCGAACACGCGTCCCCGATGCTCGCGGGCCCGGCGCGCGGCGTAGGCCGGCAGGTCCGCGAGGTCGCGATAATCCGGCTCGACCCGCGCCTCGTTGCCGCAGAAGTTGGTGGTCGGGCACAGCAGGCCGATGGAGGCATCGCGCTGGAGATGCCGCACCAGGCGGCCGACGAGGCCCGGCGGGACGACCGTGTCGTTGTTGAGCAGGACGACGATGTCGCCCCGCGAGGCCGCGATCCCCTGGTTATTGGCGGCGGCGAAGCCGCGGTTCTCGGCGTTGAAGATCGTCCGGATGCGCCGGTCCTTCGCGGCCGCGTCGCGAAGGAGCTCCGGCGTCGAGTCGTTCGAGGCGTTGTCGACGACGATGATCTCGAGGCGCGGCCAGGTCTCGCGCGCGAGCGACTCGAGGCCGTCGCGGGTCAGCTCCGCGCCGCCGTACGTGACGACGACGATCGAGACCAGCGGATGCGCGGCGGCGATGCCTTCATCGATCGTCTCGTACCGATGCGCCCAGTCGTTGGCCTCGGCGACCTTGCGGCGGGCGGCCCGGCGAGGATCCGTCGGCGACTCCGCCAGCGCGCGGGAGAGCTGCCGCAGGAACTCGTCGTGCCCGCGCGCCAGGTAGGACAGCTCGTCGAAGGGAAGGAGCTCCGTCAGCGCCGGCGAAACGACAGGCTTGCCGCCGAAGAGGTATTCGTAGAACTTGACAGGGTTCGTGGCCTCGGTGATGTCGTTGACGAGGAACGGGATGATGCAGGCGTCGAAGTTCCAGAGGAGCTTCGGCATCTCGGCGTACGGCCTCTGGCCCAGCAGCCGGACGTTCTTGCGCGTCTTCAGAGGCGACAGATCCACGTCGAAGTGCCCGCCGGCGAGAACGATCGTGCCACCCGGATAGGCGTCGGCCACCTTCTCGAGCAGCGGCACGTCCACCCACGAGGCGAGCGCGCCGTAGTAACCGATGACGGGATGGCGCGGCGACCCGAGCAGCGCGTTTTCTTCGTAGTGGGCGCGGTAGTGGTCGGCGTCGATTCCGTTCTTCGCGAGCACATACCGGGGCGCCGCGTCCTTCCATTTCTGCAGAAGCTTGTCCGCCGAGACGATCGTCAAGTCCGCCCTCCGCACCAGTCCGTCCTCGAGCGCCAGCACGTCCGGCCCGAAGCCGGGAAAGTTGGTCCACTCGTCCATACAGTCGTAGACGACACGCCAGCCGAGACGCTCGCGGAGGCGCTCGGCGATCGGCGCCCAGTACGGGATCTGGACGAGGCACACGGTGTCGCCCATGGCGAGGTCGGCGGCCATCTCCTCGAAGGACTCGGAGAGAGCCGCGATGTCGGCTTCGTCGGCCTTCCCCTTGTAGATGTTGAGCGGGCGGCGCGACCGGATTCGGAGCTCGGCGACCCGCTCGGCCTTTCGCGCCAGATCCCAGGCCGGGCCTCCGGGCGCGAGAAACTGCGTCGTCGAAAGATAGAAGACGCGGTGACCGTGCCGGCCGAACTGCGTCCCGAGCTGCTGCGGACGCTGGAAACGGAAGTCCCAGTCGATGATCGAGAAGACGACGACGTCGTAGCGCCCGGAAGGCCTCGCCGGAACCGCATCGGTCCGCCGGGCCGAAGGCTTCAGTTGCACGAGGAGGTCCGCCTTCGGCACCGGAGCCAGCGACCGCCGGAGAAACTTCGCCAGCGGCCGCGGCAGCAGTTTCGTTCCGACGGAGTAGATCGCGGTTCCCGGGGCCGTCGCGTTTCCGAGCGCGCGCCGCGCACGGCCGGGCGCCTGCTTCGCGCGCGACAGGGCTCGCTGGAGACGTCCCAGCCGCGAGCTCTCCCATCGGGAGATCTCCGCCATGGCCGAGCGCAGATGACCGTCCCGGGCCTCCGAGATCTCTTCGGATTGCGCAAGGCTCGCCTTAAGCGCTTCAATGTGCCCGGTCAGTTCTTTTTTCTGAGCCGCGAGCTCCGCCTTCAGGAACTCGATCCCCTCCGACTGCTCCTTCACCATTCCCGACAGACGGCGGATCTCCTTGACCCGTTTGGCGACCGCGTCGGCCCCCTCCCCAACCCTTCCCCGCGGGGCGAGGGTGTCCATTGGACGGGTCTTCGGCGCCGACTTCGGCAAAGCGTCCAGCCGCTCGCGAAGCGCTTCGTACCGGTGTCTCCACGTGTTCTCTCGGGCGATCGAGCGGCGCTGCTCTGCCGTCGGGCCGGGCGCCACGCCCTCCTTGACCGCGCGCTCGAGGCTCGAGACGAACGTTTCCGGCGTGTCGTAGAGCTCGACGACGTCGGCGAACGGCTCGAGCTCCGGGAGGCGGCGCGCCACGACGGGCTTCCCGGTAGCGAAGTACTCGTAGATCTTGACCGGGTTGGTCGCCTCCGTCAGCGGTGTGCGCCGAAACGGGATCGCGCAGACGTCGAACGCCGCGAGATAAGACGGCAGCGCCGCATACGAAACCTCGCCGACGAGGGTCACGTTCGGCAGCGACGGCAGGTCGCCGAGCTCCGCGCCGTGCGTGTTGCCCACGAGGGCGAAGGACCAGCCACGGTGCCGCTCCGCCGCCAGGCGCACCGCCTCCGCGTCGAACCACGACGAGATCGCGCCGTAGTAACCGATCACCGGGCGCGGCAGCGGCGCGAGCGGGCTCATCTCGCGCGGCGGCAGAGCCGTGAAGTGCTCGACGTCGGCGGCGTTCGGGAGCCGCAGAGCGTCGGCGCGCTCCGTCCGCACACGGTCGAAGAGCGTCCGCGACGTCGCCAGGACCAGATCGCTCTCGGCGAGCAGGCGTGCCTCTTCGTCCGCGGTCGTCGGACCGTGCGTTCCGAAGCCGGTGTGCTCGTCGAGGCAGTCGTAGAGAACGGGCCAGCCGAAGCGCTCCCGCAATCGCCACGCGAGCGGCTCCCAGGAAGGGTACTGGACGAGAACGACGGCGTCCTGGATCCCCGCGTCTTCGGCCAGGTTTTCGAGCGCGTCGAACGCCTGTGCGAGCGTTTCCCCCTCCAGCGTCCCCGAGTAGAGGTTGAAGTCGTGCTCCCCGGGCAGACCGACCTCGAAGACCCGATCGCCGATGCGCGCGACCTCGAAATCCCGGTCGAGACCGAGGAAACCGGTCTTCAGGTAGAAGACGCGGTGCCCGTCGGCCGCAAAGGCCGAGAGGAGCTGCTGGGGACGCTGGAAGCGGAAGCCCCAGTCGATGATCGGGAGACAAAGCAGGTCGAAGCCCCGGGCAGGCGGGAGGTTTTCGAGAGAGAGAACGGGTGCTTTACTCAGGAAACCTATCTTGCCACGAAAAAGCGGGCGGGCCCCGATGGCCCGCCCGGAGGACGGAGGAACCGTTGAACCGGTTCGAGGACGAGCAGGACTAGAACGACACCCGCGCGCCGAGGCGCAGGATCCTCGGCGACTGGATCTCGATGATCTGGTTGTAGGACGGCGACTCGACGTTGATGTCGCCGCCGGGCGAAGTCGCCACCGCCGGCGTGTTGGAGTTTCGCTGCAGGATCGTGCCCTGGTTGAGGACGTTGAAGATGTCGGCCGAGAGCGTGATCTGGAGAGGCTTGACGTCGATCGCCTTCTCCAGGCGAAGATCCAGCTCGTACACGTCGCCGTAGCGGACGTCTCCCATCTTGCCGATGATGTTGTCGCGCGTGCCGAGCCCGTCGCCCGGATCGAAACGCACGAAGTTGAGCTGGGGGTAGCCTTCACGGCCGAAGAAGTTGCCCGCGACCGAGAAGCCGAGTGGCAGCTGATAGAGACCGCCGACGCTGAACTGCCAGCGCGAGTTGAGAAACACCTCGTTCTTCGCACCGCTGGCCGAACCCGCGGGAAGCGCCGCGATGTCGTCGCCCGCGCACGTGCCGCCGGTCGGGATCGGATACGGCGTGCCCGGCCAGAGATTGTTGATGCCGCCGCGGTCGTTGGTCGGGTCGTAGCAGGAACCGGCGCCGCCGTGCTGCTTCCAGTCGTTCCAGGTGAAGCTCCCCCGCGCCATCCACTTGTTCGTCAGACGCTTCTGGAGATTGAGCTCGACGCCGTTGTAGACGGTGTCCCAGTCGGGTCGGTTGATGATGTCGATTCCGGCCGGAGGCTCGATGCCGTCGTTCAAAGCGTAGTACGGCTGGTGAAACGGGGTGCCGTCGGCGAGCGTGCCGTCCAGGAACCCGGCCACGTGGTAGTCGGAGGGATCGAGGCCCGCGCGCTTGGGGAAGATCGCGCCGCTGTACTTGCGGTAGGTGTAGTTCGCGCCGAGGACGAAGTCGGGAATCACCTCGCGCTCGATGCCGGCGATGACCTCGTCCGTCTTCCCGGACTTCAGGTTCGGGTCGATGACGACGGGGGAAATCGGGGATGCCGGGTGGTTCGGATCGAACCCATAGAAGGAGAACCGATTGTCGAAGTTGATCTCGTCGCGCGTAATTACATGGTCGCCGTTCACGTCGTTCCACTGGTAGTAGACGCCGGAAAGCGCTCCCGCGTTGTCCAGGGCCACGATCGCGCTGCCGAGCTGATCCGCATAGCGCGCGTAGCTCGCCCGCAACAGCGTCCGCTTGTCGGCTCCGAGGGAATACGTCGCGCCCACGCGCGGGACGAAGTCGCTCCAATCGAACCGGTAGGGCTGGTCGGGAATGGTGACGGCCGGCAGGATGTCCGGTACCACCGGGTTGGCGGGCGACGTCGATGCGAGGTTGCGGCCGTGCTGGAAGTCGTAGCGCACGCCGGCGTTGAGCGTGAAGTTCCCGAAGGTCAGCGTGTCCGAAAGGTACCCGGAGTAGTACTGCAGGTCCGACCGGATGTTCTTCTCCCGCGTCAGGAGCGCGGCGTCGAAGGGCTGGAAGTTGGCGAGGTCGCCGACATTGCCGTTCCCGGGCCACGCCGTCAGCGAGGAGACTGTCGCGGTCCGGTAGCCGAAGCCGAACTTCAGCTCGTTACCGGTCGAGCCGGCCGAGAAGAAATAGGAGCCGTTCGCCGAGACCTGGTGCTGCGGCCGCACCGTGTCGTAGAAGAAGTAGCTGTTCTGGTACTGGCCGGAGGGATTGATGTAGACGTCGTTGACGTCGGTGCCTCCCTGAGGCGTGAGCGAGAAGCCGCTGGACATCGAGGAGTACGACGCCGTAAGAAACAGCGACGACGAGAAGACCTGAGACACCTCTCCTTTCCAGATCCGCGTCGGGCCCGTCTGGTTCCACGAGGCCGGCGGCGGACGGAAGAACGAGACGTTGCGTCCGAACTTTTCCTTGTTTCCGTCGCTGAAGGTCCCCGTCAGCGCCGTGCCGTCGATGACCTGGGCGTTGATCTTCGCGCTGACGTCCTTCAACGTCGTGTTGTCCGGCGCGCCGGAGATGTTGAAGAGGTCGATCTGGTTGCGTCCGTACGCGCCCCAGGCCCAGACCCGGTCCTTCCAGAGCGGTCCGCCGACCTCGACGCCGTAGTCCTGGACCTCGTTGACACGGTTACCCCCGGTGACGCCCTCGTCGATCTCTTCCTGCGTCAGGTTGTTCCACTGCCAGTTCCCGTCGGCCAGGAAGAACCGCGCCGAGCCGTGCACGTCGTTGGTGCCGCGCTTGGTGACGAGGTTGAGTTGCACCCCCGGTGTGGAAGCGGTGACGTCGCTGCCGCCGGTCGAAGCCTGGATCTCCTCGAAAGAGTCGAAGTCGTAGTACGTCGGTGAGGAGCCCAGGGCGCCGAGGTCCGTGATCGTCACGCCGTCCAGGTTCCAGACGTTCTGGGCCGCGTCGGCGCCCTTGCCCGTGTAGGTGGACTGCTGGCCGCTCTCGTTGCCGCCGACGTTGACGCGATCCATCTGGACGCCCGGGACCGTCTGGATGATGACCCAGGGATCGCGCGCGGTCGGGATCGCCTGGAGCTGCTCCTGGTCCACCACGGCGCCCGTCTCGACCTTGCGCGTGTCGAGCAGCGACGGCTCGCCCTTCACGACGACCGACGTCTCGACACTCGAGATCTTCAGCTGCGCGGTCGTGTTGGTGTTCTGGCCGACGGAGACCTGCACGTTGGGCTTCTCGACTTTGGTGAAGCCCTGCAGCTCATACGTCAGCGTGTAGTCTCCGGGACTCAGGTTCAAGAACCGGTATTCGCCGCGATCGTCCGTGACCTGCACTTTCGCGGCGCCGATCCCGGTGAGCGTGACGCTGACGCCGGGAAGACGGCCTCCCTGCTCGTCGTCGACGTATCCGTAGACGTTGCCGGTCAGTTGCTGCGCGGACGAGTGCGGCGCGAGGGCGAGCACCACGGCCGCGAGTGCCGCCCGCCATGCCGCCGCCGCGAATCGGCGCATGCGTTTCTCTCCGTTCATTTCCTCTCCTTTCGGCGACGCCGCCACGCGCGACGGGCCGACGTCATCGGAGAGCAACGCGAATGCCACGAGATTTTTTTGTCGGCGCGGGCCGTGCGAGCGAAGAACGAGGACGGAGAGGCGACGCGCGAGGACGGCGAGATCACGCCCGCGACGAGCGCGCGGCGCGAATTCGATTCCGTGAACGCCGACTCAACGCGGCGGAGTGAGCACGCGCCGCGGAGACGATGACGAACGCGTCGGCGCCGCCTCTCAACCGGTCCGCGACCCGGATGGGTGCATGCTCGTCCCGAGGATACGGCCCGCCGTTCGGAGAATTGAAGCGCCGCGGCGCCGCTGCGCGATCCTGGCGCGCGCGCGGGCGCTCCCGGAGGCCCGACGTGCCCTGCTTTTTTTCTTTGCGCGGGATCGGAAAGGTCTGCGGAAACCTCAGCGCGCTGCGGCCGCGCGCGCGGGCAGCGGTCTCTCGGATACCTCGAACCGTTTCGCGAACACCGCGTCGAGTGAAATCGGACCCGCGCCGTACGCGCCGAGCCACAGGCACAGCACAATGTAGAGGTACTCGATGAACCCGAAGAGATCCGAGACCCCGTTCAAGTCGGCGCGCCGCGCCGTCAGGATCGCCACGATCATCGTGACGATCAGCGGGAGGCTCGCCAGACGCGTAGCCAGGCCCACGAGCAGGAGAATTCCGCAAACGAACTCGGCCGTGGCGGCCAGCGGCGCCTGGAACTGCGGCGCGGGGATTCCGAGCTCGCCAAAATAGGCGATGACCTTGGGAAGACTGTGCAGCTTTCCCCATCCCGATTCGATGAAGACCCAACCCAGCGTCAGGCGGGTCACCGTCGGCGGAAGCCAGCGGAGCGACGACGCGACGCGCAGGATGAGGCGGCGGAGCCTCGAGAGACCGGTATTCGGCGTTGCCATGCGATCTCCTTCGAAACGACGGGCGACAGACTATCCCGTCCGGTCAGCCTAGTCGCCGCTCTGCTGTATCAACTTCGCGACCAGGCCCGTCCAGCCGGTCTGATGGCTGGCTCCGATGCCCGCGCCGTCGTCGCCGTGGAAGTACTCGTGGAACAGGATGTAGTCCCGAAAGTGAGGATCGGCCTGGAGCTTTCGCACGCCGCCGAAGACCGGCCGCCGGCCCTCGGAATCGCGAAGGAAGATGCGTGTCAGGCGCCGCGACAGGTCTCCGGCCACGTCCCACAGCGTGCTCATCTGGCCCGATCCGCAGGGAGACTCGACCTTGAAGGAGTCGCCCAGGTAGAAGTGGAACTTCTGGAGCGACTCGATGATCAGGAAGTTGACCGGAAACCAGACCGGACCCCGCCAGTTCGAGTTGCCGCCGAAGAGACCGGTCGAGGATTCCGCGGGCTCGTAGTCGACGCGGTGTTCCATCCCCATGAAGTTCAAGACGTACGGGTTCTCCTGGTGATGGCGCGAGAGCGCGCGAATCCCGTGCGGCGACAGGAATTCGTTCTCGTCCAGAAGATAGCGGCAGATCTGCTTGAGACGCTGCCGGTCCACGAGCGAGAAGAAGCGCTTGACCCTGCCGTCCGGAGTGATGTCGGTCTCGACGTGCTGGGCGAAGTCGGAACGGTTTTCCAGGAACCACTGCATGCGCCGCTTGAAACCCGGGAGGCGGTCGACGGTCTCCGACGAAAGCGTCTCCACGGCGAACAGCGGGATCAGTCCGACCATTGAGCGGACCTTCAGCGGGTACTTGCGCCCGTCCGGTAGATCCAGGACGTCGTAGAAAAACCCGTCCTCGCGGTTCCAGAGCTCGATGCCGGCGCCGCCGATGTTGTTCATCGCCCGGCAGATGTAGACGAAGTGCTCGAAGAACTTGGAGGCGACGTCTTCGTAAGCGTTGTCCTCCCGCGAGAGCTCGAGGGCGATCGCGAGCATGTTCAGGCAGTACATGCCCATCCAGCTCGTCGCGTCGGACTGCTCGATGTGCCCGCCCGTCGGAAGCGGCGAGCTGCGATCGAAGACGCCGATGTTGTCCAGGCCGAGGAACCCTCCCTGGAAGACGTTCTTGCCCTCGGCATCCTTCCGGTTGATCCACCAAGTGAAGTTCAGCAGCAGCTTGTGGAACACGCGCTCCAGGAACTTGCGGTCTCCCCTCCGCGAGCGCTTCTTGTCGATCTTATAGACGCGCCACGCGGCCCATGCGTGGACGGGAGGGTTCACGTCGCCGAACGCCCACTCGTAGGCCGGCAACTGTCCGTTGGGATGCATGTACCACTCGCGCAAGAGGAGCACGAGCTGCTGCTTGGCGAAGTCCGGATCCACGAGCGCCAGCGGGATCGTGTGGAAGGCGAGGTCCCACGACGCGTACCAGGGGTACTCCCACTTGTCGGGCATCGAGATGACGTCGGCGTTGAAGAGGTGCCCCCACTCGCTGTTGCGGCCGTGCAGCCGCTGCTTCGGAGGATCCGGGCCCGCGGGATCTCCGCGCAGCCAGCGGTTGACATCGTAGTGGTAAAACTGCTTGCTCCAGAGCAGCCCCGCGAAGGCCTGCCGTTGTACGGAGCGGGCGTCCTCGGTGAGGTCCGGAGTCGCGAGCCCCGCGTAGAAGGCGTTGGCCTCGCGGATGCGATCCTCGAAGACCCGATCGAACTCAGGGCCGAACGGATCCTCGGCCGTCGTCGCCCTGGAGAAGCGCAGGCGCGCCTGCCTCGACTCCCCCGCGGGAATCGCCAGGACGTAGCGGGCGGCGGCCTTGGAGCCCACGCGGTCGGGATTGACGGCCCCGGCGACGCCGTGCACGACGTAGTCGTGGAACGCGTCCTTGACGTATTGCGAGTCGTTGTCCGCGCCCCACAGCCGGCTCGCGTTGGACTCGTTTTCGGTGAAGAGAAGCTCGGGCGTGCCTTCGCACTGGAGTGCGAGGCTTCCGTAGTACTCGCTCTCCAGCTCGACGACGGCGCGACCGGCGTGCGCCTCGCCGGCGCGCAGCCTCTGGCGGCGCTGCCCGAGCCCCCATGACCAGGTGTTCCGGAACCAGATCTGCGGCAGAAGGTGGATGACGGCCTCTTCGGATCCGCGGTTGAAGACGCGGATGCGGACGAGCACGTCGTCGGGGGAAGCCTTCGCGTATTCGGTGAAGACGTCGAAATAACGGTCGTCGTCGAAGACGCCGGTGTCCAGCAGCTCGAACTCGGTGTCGCGGCGCGTGCGTCCGCGATTCTCGTCGAGGAGCTGCTGATAGGGGAATTCGCGCTGCGGGTACTTGTACAGCGCCTTCATGTACGAATGGCTGGGAGTGGAATCGAGGTAGTAGTAGCACTCCTTGACGTCCTCGCCATGGTTGCCCTGGGAGCCGGTCAGGCCGAAGAGCCTCTCCTTCAGGATCCGGTCTTTCCCGTTCCAGAGCGCGATCGAGAAGCAGACGTACTGATGGCGGTCCGACAGCCCCATCAGGCCGTCCTCGCCCCAGCGGTATGCGCGAGAGCGCGCGTGCTCGTGGGGAAAGTAATCCCAGGCCGCGCCGTCCGCGCTGTAGTCCTCGCGCACCGTGCCCCACTGTCGCTCGGAGAGGTAGGGACCCCAGCGCTTCCAGTTTTTCGTCCGCTTACGGTCCTCTTCGAGGCGGGCGTGTTCGGCGCCGTCGCCCATCACGAAGCCAGGATCCCGCGCTCGATTCGGAGCAGCTCCCCGACGGACCAGGCCTGGAACGGACATCCGCGCGGCATATGGGGCGCGTCACCGTCGGCGATCTCCGAAACGTGTCCGAGACCGGCCTCATCCAGATGCTCCCGGAGCGGGGACAGGAACCTCGCGCGGGCTTCCTTCCGAGCCGCGTCGGTTCCACCGCGGACCTTCACCCAGGCGTCCACGAAGGCACCCGCGAGATACGGCCAGACCGTCCCCTGGTGATACGCGCCGTCGCGCTCCCTTGGGCCTCCCTCGTAACGTCCTCGGTAGCTCGGGTCGTCCGGCGAAAGGGAACGGAGACCCAGCGGCGTCCAGAGCTTCGCCTGGACGGCGTCGACGATCGAGCGAGCCCGCTCGCCTTCGACGAGGGCGAACGGCAGACCGCCGACGGCAAAGATCTGATTGGGCCGCATCGAGGCATCCACCTTGCCCGGTTCGTGATCCGCGTCGACGACGTCGTAAAGGCAGCCGGCCTCCTCGTTCCAGAAGCGGCGGGCGAAGGAGTCGATCGCCTTCTCCAGAAGATCTCGGAACTGGTCCGTAAAGCTCGAGGCGATCTTCAAGGCGTTGATCCAGAGCGCCTGGATCTCCACCGGCTTGCCGATTCGCGGCGTGACGACCCAGTCCCCGACTTTCGCGTCCATCCAGGTCAGCTGCACGCCGGGCTCTCCGGCGGCGAGCAGGCCGTCCTCGTCGGCGTGGATCCGGTATCGTGTGCCCCGCTCATAGCCGGAGAGAATCTCCCCGAACGCCTCCTGGAGCGTCACGCGCTCTTTCCCCTCGATGCGCCGGCCTTCCGCGGCGCGGGCTTGCATGTACTCGGCCACCGCGATCAGATACCAGAGCGGGGCGTCGACGGAGTTGAACTCGGGTTGAAGGTTTCCGTCGGGAAAGAAATTCGGCAGCATCCCTTCGGAGACGGCTCCGGCCCATTCGACGAGAATCGAGCCGGCCTCCTCCAGCCGTCCCGGCGCGAGGCACAGCCCGCGCAGCGCGATGAACGTGTCTCTCCCCCAGTCCGTGAACCACGGATATCCGGCCACGATCGTCTGGCCGGCGCCGCGACGCACCAGGTACGCGTCGGCGGAGCGCTCGAGACGGCTGCCGAAGCGCTCGCGGCGCGCGCGCTCGAGCGAGCGAAGCGCGTCGAGAGCGGCCGCGGCGTCCCCCGATCCGAGCGACGCCTCGTGCCCCTCGGCGGCCGCGAGCCAGACGGCCTCGCCGGCCGAGAGATCGAACCGGAAGACTCCTGGCGAAGCGAGGTCCTCGGTGAAGTCGAGGCCGCGCGCGCGCTCCTCGGAGTAGAGAAAGTTGCGGTACCACTCGGGCGCGTGTGCGTACCCTCCGTTCGCGCGCACGGCGATCGAGGGCACGTCGGGGTACGTGCGAAAGCGAAGAAGTCCCGAAGGCTCCGCGACTGCCTCGAAGCGCAGGCTCGGATTCTCGTGGTGGAGCGCGTGGTAGTCGCGGCCGGAGAGAAACGGCCGCAACTCCAGCGAGACCGGGGAGGCGCCCGAGAGAGACTTCCACGCGACCGCCACCGCCGAGGAGCCCTTCGGCGCGAAGATCTCCTGCGCGACGCGCGTCCCGTCGGGAAGCGAGAACGTCCAGACGGGCCAGGGCTCGGGATCGAACGCCTCGATGCGGGAGGCTCCGTCGGGGAAAGTCACGTCGGGGAGGTAGGCCTGCGACGAGATCGCGAAGCGGCCCGCCCGCGTCTGGACCCAGGCGTCGAACCCGTTGAGCAGGACCATGCGCCCGGTCGGAGGCGTTTTCGCCGTCAGCAGCAGCGCGTGATATCGCCGCGTGCGGATTCCCGAGACGGTTCCCGAGGCGAAGCCTCCGAGCCCGTCGGCCTCGAGCCATTCGCGCGTGAGGGGGGCGCCCACGGACGCCAAGCGTATGACGGCTCCGTTGAGGAGCCGATCAGAACCGAACGAAGCCCGTGAAGCTTGCCGAGATGCCCGGGGCGAGAACGGCCCGCGGATCGGCCGTGATCAGGTAGGCCTTGTCGAGCACGTTGCGGACGTAGGCCTGCAGCTCGAAGAACTCGGCGAAACGGTACCCGGCGCCCAGGTCCAGAAGGCCGTAGCCCGGCCTGGCTCTCTCATTCGGGCCGGAGTGGTCGTCGTTCGCGTAGACGACTCCGCGCGCCTGGACGAAGGCCGGCCCGAAGGCCTTGCGGAGCTGGAGATTCAGGGACTCCGGCGGAATGTCGTCCAGCGGCACGCCGTCGTCCACCGTCTCGCCGCGCTCGATCTGCGTCGCGAGCGCCACCGCGAAGCCCGACGGAAGATCGACCTGGGCCTCGAGCTCGAGGCCCTTCAGGCGCGCCTCTCCCCGATTGCGGAAGAAGAAGTCGTCCGGGTTCTCGCCGGCGTAGCGCTCGATCAAGTCGTGGATCGTGTAGTCGTACATGTAGAACGCCGTGCGGAAGCAGGAACCCGTGTAGCGCAGGGCTACATCCCACTGGTCGCTCGTCTCGGGAACGAGGAAGGGATTTACCGTGATGAAGCCGCGGCCCGACGGTCCCCGAAAGTAGCGGTCCGAGAGCACCGGGTCGCGGAATCCGTGCGAGAACTGGCCCGTGACCGAGAAGCCTCCGAAGGAGCCCGCGGTCAGCGCGACCGAGCCGGAGACCGCATCGTTGGACGTCGAGAGATCGCCGAAGTAGCCGTCCTCATTCTTCGTCGTCACGCTGTCGTAGCGCACGCCTCCCGAAAGCGTGAGCTGCGGAAGAAAGGCCATCTCGGCCGTCAGGTATCCGGCCGCGTCGGTCCGATGCGCGTCGTCGACGGAGACGTTGATCCTCTCTTCGATCGGGTCCGTGTAGCGCACCGCGATGTCCAGGGCGTGCAGGTCGTAGCGCCCGTTGATGTCGACCCCGACCTCGACGCGCACGGGGCCGAAGAAGCGCTCGGCGAATCCGCGCGCCTGGAAGTCGTTCGCCGAGACATCGGCCTGCTCGAGCGAAGCGACGGACGACGATGTCGCGAAGCGATACTGGTTCGTGATCTGGTCGTAGGCGCCGAGGAAGCCCACGAACCCGACGCGGGAGAAGCCGGCGAATGGCTCGCTCTCCCAGGCGAGCGTGAATCGACTCGAGTTTTCCTCCGGATAGTAGAAGCGGACCGTGGTCGAGTTGTTCCTCGGCCGGTCGATGTCTCGGCCGTAGTCTCCCTGCCAGCCCGCGGTCAGCGTTCCCGGCCCCAGCCGGTACGAGGCGCGAACCAGGACGCCGCTGTCGCGAAACCCGGAGTTGAAGACTTCGCCGTCCGGGCTGTCCCAGTTTCCGTAGGAGCGATAGTGACCGGCCACGAGAAGGCCGCCGCCCGCTCCGATCCCGGTCGAGACCGAGGCGCCGACGCTGCCGCCGGGGATTCCCACGCCGTAGTCACCGATCGCCTCGACGTGGAGCGGCGAGCCGGGCGCGACCGCCAGAGTCCGCGCTGCGATGACGCCTCCGAACGCGTCTGAGCCGTACGCCACCGAGCCGGGTCCGCGGGCGACCTCGACGCCGTCGAGGACGAACGGGTCCAGATACGTCGCGCTGGGACCGACGCGCCGCTCGGAGGAGACGCGGGCGCCGTCGATCAGGATCAGGCTTCTTCCCCGCGCCAGTCCCCGGATCGCGGGAACCGCCGCCTGGCCCTCGGAGACGGAGGAGACACCGGCGACGTTCTCCACGGTCTGCGTCAGGTTGAAGGGCTGACGCGACTGGATGTCGGTCTTCGGAACGATGGTCGTGCCATTGGCGGGCGTGGCGTCGATCTGCGGCGCGGCGCCGGCGGTGACGATGACGCTCTCCTCCGCGATCGGCTCGATCTCGATCACCACCGGGCCGGCGGCAGGAATGCTCGTGACGAGGAACGGCCGCATGTAGCGGCCTCCCGGCAGCACGACCAGGACCTCGAAGGGCGGCGCGGGTGTCGGCTCCCACTCAAACGAGCCGTCGAACCCGGTGATTTGAGTGACGTTGCGGCCGAGGACCGAGACCTCGGCGCCGGCGACCGGGGTGCCGCTGCTCTTCAGGACGACGCGCCCCTCGAAGGCGAGGGCTTGTGCGGCGAGCAACAGAGCGAGAATCGAGAGGAGTGAGCGCCGCGCCGTCGTCATCGGCGCGGGAGTTTAGGCGCGCGGGTGACCTACTACCAGCGCTCGTAGATGGGTCGGAGAGGGATGCTCCACGCCCTGCTCGACTAGCCGGTACACCGGGCGATGGAGCGACTCCGCGGCCAGCAGCCACGCCACCGAGAGAACGAGGAGCGCGGCGGTTCGGCGTCCGCGGCGGACGTCGGCGGTTTCCACGGACGGCCCGTCGAGCAGACGGCGGACGCGTCTCTCCAGGCACTCTCCTCGGTAGAACGCCGTCGCGGCCGCGGGAACGCGCGCCCAGCTCTCCTTCGTACCGAGACGCGCCACGGCCAGCAACGCGTCTACCAGATCCGCGGGTCGCGTTCCCGAGCGCACCGCGGCGTCGTCCGCGGCTTCCTCGGAAGCCGTCTCCCAGAGAAGAGTCATCCGCCGTCCTGCGGCCGCCAGGATCAGAGGATCCGCGCACGCCGAGAGAAGTAGAGACTTGAGGTTGTCGGCCGCGCGATGGTGGCCGGCCTCGTGAGCGGCCATCGCCGCGAGCAGCCGCGGCGGGCAGGCGTCGAGAACGGAACCGGAAATGTAGAGCCTCGGCCGCCTCCAGCCGCGGAGAGCGACGATGGGAACCGGAATCTCCAGGCGCCACGCGGGCATTCCGGCGCCGGCGAGCTCCACGGGCGTCGCCGATGCTGTCAGGCGTCGCGCGAGAAATCCCGCGCGCGCCGCTCTCCCGATCGCCCGCGCGAGGCCGAAAGCCAGGAGACCCGCCCCGGCCGCGGCAAGCGCCGACAGAGCGCGACCGGCCACCTCGTTGGTGTCCCGCGGCTCGAACTCCAGAAACGACGGAAGCGTCACGCTCACGCTCGCGAGCAGGGCCAGAGCCGTCGGCGAGAACCGCAGGGCGAGAATCCACCGCGCGCGCCGTACGGGAGCGAGTCTCTCCAGGCGCTTTTCGGCGGCAGGCCAGAAGAGCGCGAGAAGACCCGAAACGAGGAGACTGACCGCGCCGAATGTCGCCGCGACGGCCACGGCCACGATGATCGAGAAGTTCATCGATCGGCCTCCCCGCCGTCGCGCCGGCGCCTCTCCCGCACCAGCGCCTCGAGCTCCGCGAGGAGACGCGCGTCGTGCCGGCCCACCGCATCCACGAAAAACGACAGCGCGGGCTTCAAGGACCGGGGATTTCCCTCGACCAGCGCCGACAGCGCTTCGGCCGCCAGCCGCGCCTCGAGCTCCTGCCGTCGGTAGAGAGGACGATAGAGGTACGCCCGTCCCGCGCGCCCGCGCTCGAGGAGCCCCTTTCGGAACAGGCGGTCGAGCGTCGTCATCAGCGTCGTGTAGGCGGAGTCGGGGAAGTCCTCCGACACGTCGCGCACGCTCGCATAACGCCCGCGGCGCCACAGCGACTCGAGCACGCGCCGCTCGAGAGACCCGAGGGCCGGAGCGAGACGGTTGCGCGACAGCGCGCGGAGCAGATCGGGAATCTTCACGTGGGAGGCGGCGCGGATTATAGACCGCGCGCCCGGATCAGCTCGTGCGCACGCCCTGGAACATGCCTTCCGCGACCCAGTCGCGCAGCCACCGGAAGAGCTGATCGCCGGCGTTGCCCTGCAGCTTGCGCGCCGTCGCGGCGACGGCCTTCCCGAAGGGGCGCCCGCTCGAAAGCGCGCGGAGGAATTCGTAGGCGTCCCTGCCGAGGTTCAGGCGCCAGACCTCGTAGTTCTTGCGCCATACGACGACGAAGGTGGACTTCCGCCCGATGTCGGGATGGTCGTGGTTCTCGTCCTTGACGGACTGGAAGTATGCGTTGACCGGGTACGAAAACGCGAGCGTGCGAAACGCCGCGATCGGCACGAAGACGGCGCCCGGCCAGGCGTCCTGCGGAAGGCGCTCGATCTCCTCAGCCGGCCAGTCCGGGGATCGGTCCGCGTCGAACACCTCGGTGACCGCGCGCTCCAGCCGCGCCAGATCCGCGGCGAACGCCTTCTTCCGGATCCCGCGGGTCGCGCGGATGAACTCGGGCAGAGCTTCGCCGAGGCGGTTGAGCGTGTAGCTGCGCGAAGGATGCGCCGCGACGTAGCGCGTGACGAGATCGGCGAACCCGTCCTCGCCCAGGAAGTGGGCCAGGGCGGGATAGTCGTTCTCGAGGGCCTCGACCATGCGGAGCAGGTACATGCCCTGGTAGACGCCGACCCGCTCGACGGGCGTCAGCGTCCTGGAGGGAAGGATCACGCGATCGATCTCGCCGGGATCGAGCTGCTCGCGCGACGCCGGCGCCCCGACCGCTTCCTGGGGCGTGCCGGGCTGCTCGATCACCGCCTGCATCCAGCGCTGCAGGCGCGCGAGCGGGAGGTCAAGAGGCGGCAGCGGCAACGGCCTTCTCCTCTCCGCGGAATGCGCGGGCCTTCTGCGCCTCCCCGTGGACCACCTCGAACGCCGGGATGTCGGCGTCCCACTCGAGCAGCGTCGCCACGCGGCCGGTGCGCGCGACCGCGCGCCGGTACAGCTCCCAGACCGGATCGATCACGTAGTCGTTGTGCGTGTCGACGATGTGGGTGCCCTTGTTGGTGTGGCCCGCCAGGTGGTACTGCACCACGCGCGACGGATCGATCGCGTCGATGTAGCGCTTCGGATCGAAGCCGTGGTTGAACGAGCTGACGTAGACGTTGTTGACGTCGAGGAGCATCCCGCAGTCGGCCGCCTCCATGAGCCGCCCGAAGAACTCCCACTCGGGCATGCTCGACGCCGCGAACTCGGCGTACGTCGAAGCGTTCTCGAGAATGAGCGGCCGGCCGAGCGCGTCGGAAACCGCCTTGACGCGATCGGTCACGTGCGCCAGTGCGGCCTCGGTCAAAGGCATCGGGAGCAAGTCGTGTGTGTTTCGCCCCGCGACACCGGTCCAGCAGAGATGGTCCGACACCCAGCGCGCGCGCGTCGCGTCCGCCAGGGACTTCAGCTTCGCGAGGTAGCCCCGGTCCAGAGGATCGGAGCCGCCGATCGAAAGGGACACTCCGTGCAGAACGACCGGGTAGCGCTCGGCCACCTGTTCCAGGACCCAGAGGGGCCGGCCCCCCGTGTCCATGTAGTTCTCGGAGAGGATCTCGAAGAAGTCGACGTCGGGCTTTTTCTCCAGGATGTGCGGGTAGTGGACCGTGCGCAGGCCCAGGCCGACCCCGAGGTCGGGGAAGCTCCAGCGATTCCGGGTTTCGGGTATCAAGGTTCCAGGTTCCGATAGGCCCGGGAGCCGCGGGATCGCCGCGGCCCCCGGGATTCGCGAAGACCGAGTTAGGCCGCCTTCTTCGGAGCCATCGGAACCGCGCAGCCGCCCTTGCCCTTGCAAGAGTTCTTGCCAGCGCAACCGGCGTCGCCGCTCTTGCAGCCGCCCTGGCCCTTGCACTCGTTCATACCCTTGCAGGAGTGCTTCATCTCGGCCGAGGCGCAGCCTCCCTTGCCCTTGCAAGAGTTCTTGCCGGCGCATCCGTTGTCGCCGCTCTTACAGCCACCTTTGCCCTTACACGCGTTCATTCCCTTGCACACGTGCTTGTCGGAAGCGGCCTGCGTCTTGTCCTTGGCCTTCTCGTCGGTCGAAGCCGGTTTCTTCTCGTCGCCCTTCGCCCCGCCGGCCGGCAGCGCCACCATCAGGCCGGAGCCCGCGAGGACGCCCGCGACCGCGAGGCCGAGAGCTTTCACCGTCAGATCACCCTTCTTCATCCAAGGTCTCCTTTCGTTGCCCCCTCGCGGGGGGCTCCCCAACGAATCGGCGGGACCGCCATGGTCCCGTCGAGTGACTCGCCAATCCGGCTCGCGCCCCGGACCGTTTGAATTCGCGAGATCTTATCCCCGCTGCCCCGGTTTCGAGCCTCCCAACGCCTCGGTGTGACCTCCTCCGAAATGACGCCTGTCCTCGGTGTAGATACGGGACGGCGGCCGGGGCGGATCTCCCGGGGGCGCGGGAGCCACTGTCCCAAGATTCTGAAGAGCTGTTAAGTCGGCGGCCCTGCCCCCGCAGCGGCCCGGTCGGCAAACCAAAGGAGCTCGCCGTCTCTGGGCTGGATCCGGCCCGCCGGGTACTCGGCGGCGGTCTCGGGATTTCGCACCAAAGACAGGATGTCGGCCTTCTGCCCGCCCTCGACCAGAAACAAGACCGCTCTCGCCTCGGCGAACACCGGAAAGGTCATGGTGATGCGAAACGCCTCGAGCTTGTCGACCCAGGTCGCGACGACGAGCCGGTCCCGGATCTCGAGCGCGGTCGTTCCTGGAAAGAGCGAGGCCGTGTGGCCTTCGGGACCCAGTCCCAGGTAGACCAGATCGAAGCGCGGAATCTGCCCGAAGGGCGCCGCGAAAGTCTCGCGCAACTCGATTTCGTACCGGCCCGCCGCTTCGGCGGCTTCGGGAAGCTCGGAAAGGACCCGATGGACGTTGGCCTCGGGGATGGCGATGCGCGAAAGGAGGGCCTCCCGGACCATCCGATAGTTGCTCTGCGGATCATCCGGAGGCACATGGCGCTCGTCGCCCCAGAAGAGATGCGTCCGTTCCCAGGGAACCGCCTTGCGATAGGGCTCGTCGGCCAGGAGAGTGTAGAGGCGTCGGGGCGTGCGTCCGCCGGAGAGTGCCACCGCGAACCGTCCGCGCGCGGCGACGGCCTCGGCGGCGCGGTGCGTGAAGTCCTCGGCGGCCGCGCGGGCGACCGCGTCCGGATCGGGAAACACGAGGAGGCGTCCCCTCCCCTGCGCGGCGCTCACGAGCGCGTCGGCGTCTTGGAACCCTGGAAGCGTCCCTTATCGACGTCGTGGAGGAACGGGATGAGGGCGTTGAAGTACGCCTCCTGGTCGTCCCACATCGCGAGATGGCTGCCGTTGTCGCAGATGACGACGCGCGAGTTGGGAATCAGGCGTCCCATCTTCCGGATGTCCTCCGGATCCATCTCGTCGTAGTGTGCGCCGATCAAGAGCGTCGGGACCATGATCTTCGCGAGATCGTTCCAGCGGTCCCAGTCCTTGAACGTGCCGGTCACGACGAACTCGTTGGGCCCCTGCATCGTGCCGTAGACCTGAGGGTTGAAGTGCTTGAAGGCGCGGTCGACCGGGTCGGGCCACGGGTCCAGCCGGCAGACGTGCCGCTTGTAGACCTGCTCCATCATCGCTTGCTTATACTCGGGCGCGTCGTAAGAGCCGGTCGCCTCGTACTTCTCGAGCGTGGCGAGGACGTCCTTCGGCAGGGCCGCGCGCAGCTTCGCGATGTACGACATGTAGGACGGGATCGACGCCGTCATGCTCGAGAGCACCAGGCCCTTCAAGTGCTTCTGGTACTTCAGGGCGTACTCGATCGCGAGCATGCTGCCCCACGACTGGCCGTAGAGGATGAAGTTCTCCAGGGCCAGGCCCGTGCGCACCTGCTCGACCTCCTCGCGGAAGCGGTCAATCTTCCAGAGGCTCGGATCGTCGGGCTGGTCCGAATAGAAAGAGCCGAGCTGGTCGTAGTACCAGAACTCGACTCCGGCCTGCGGCAGGAAATCTTCGAAGCACTCGAAGTACTCGTGCGTGAACCCGGGGCCGCCGTGCAGGGTCAGCATCTTGATCGACCCGGATCCGAGCTTCTTCGTCCAGACCTTGTACTTCCCATCGACCGGGATCAACCGGATGCCCGCGGTCCTGACCTCTTTGGACGGGGTTCCGGGCGCCAGGGCTCGGCCCACGCGCGCATGCAGGTAAGAGGCGGCACCGAGAGCGAAGAGGGAGCGTCGATCGATCGTCGGCATGGCGGGGATCATATCGAGGAGGCGCCGCCTCCACGCCCTCACGGCTTTTGGCATAATGCCCCGGTTCCATGGAACTTCAAACTCATGAAGACGGCTCCGTCACGGTACTGACCGTGACGGGCGACCTCGTGATCGGCGACGCGGAGGCCACGTTCAAGAAGACCGTGACGCGGCTGCTGGAGGAGGGCCACACCCGTCTGCTCGTGGATCTTTCGGGAGTCGGCTTCCTCGACAGCTCGGGGCTCGGGGCTCTGGTGCGGGCGCTGACGCAATCGCAGAAGGAGGGGGGCCAGACCAAGCTCCTTCGCGCCGGCCCTCAGATCCGCAAGCTCCTTCAGATGACCAAGCTCGACTCGGTGTTCGAGATCCACGACGACATGGAGGCCGCCGTCTCCAGCTTCTGAGGGGTAAGACTCATCCGGCATCCGGCTCAAGTCGTGTCCACCGAGGAGGCGCATGACGGACGAACCTGAAGAACCGGAAGACGAAGGGGCCGAAGAGCCGGAGGAGTCCGAGGCCGCCGACGCGGGGACCCAGGACGAAGTCTCGGCTCTGGCCGAGCTGGCGCTCTGCGAAAACCTCTCGCAGACGTCGGGATGGGCGGCTCGCTGGAGCGCCACGATGTCCGGCGCGGACGCCGCGCTGCTGTGGGCTCCCGACACGGTCCATCCAATTTTTCTCTGCATCGCGGGGTCGGGTCCGGGGGTCGACAAGCTCCTGCGGCGATCGGCGCCCCGCGAGACCGGAATCGTGCATGACCTGGTCCGAGACCGGCAGCCCATCGTCCTTGCGGGAGAAGAGCTCACGACCTCCGATCCCTTCGTGCGAGGGATTCCGCCGACGCTCCGCGCGTGTCTCGCGGTACCGCTCCACGCGGAGGGCCTGGTGGTGGGTCTTCTCGCCCTCTACTTCAGCCACATGCCCGACGCCGAAGAGGCACTGGCGCGCCTGGAACGGTTCCTCGAGCAGGCGGCGCCGGCTCTGGGCCGGGCCCTGCGGTCCGAGCGAAAGACGGTCGGCATGCTCCACGCGATCGAGCGGCTGACCAATCTGTACGACCTTTCGAAAGCGTTCGGCTCGACGATCGACACCGTGGAGCTCTCGGACCTGATCGTGCGCAAGGCCGCCGACTTCGTCACGGCCGAATCGGCGTCTCTGTGGATGCTCGACAGCGCCGAGGGCGAGGTCACACTCGCCGCCACGGCCGTCAACGAGAACTACGACGTCACTCCGGCGCCCGAAGCGGTCGGCGCGGCGATCGTCGGCGACGTCATCGCCGACCAGTCCACGATGCGGCGCAACCGCATCCCGGCGGGAGACCCGGCCGCCGAGGAGGATTCGGGTTACCGGATCCAGTCGGTCCTGGCGGCCGCCCTCGTCGAAGACGAGGTGTCGGTCGGCGCGCTCGTCCTGGCCAACAAGCGCGGCCGCCATCCCGAGTTCTCGGCCGAAGACGAGGAGCTCCTGCAGGACGTCGCCCGCCAGGCCGTCCGCGCGCTGCGCACCGCCCGGCAGCACGAGGCGGAGAAGAAGGTCCAGGAGCTCGACGCGCTCCTCGCGGTCTCCCGGGAGATCACCGCCACGCTCGACCTCGACAAGGTCATGCAGACGATCGTCAACGCGACGTCCGCGCTGATCCACTACGACCGGTGCGGGATCGCCATCCAGGAGAAGGGGAGGCTGCGCCTGGGGGCGGTCTCCGGCTCGACCGAGGTGGACCGCAAAAACCCGGACACGCGGCGGATGGAGGAGCTCCTCCAGTGGGTCTACCTCTCCGGGACCGACACCACCGTGACCCAGACCGACGACGGACAGATCACAGCCGACCGTCCGGAGACCGAGGAGAAATTCCGCGCGATCTTCCAGGAGACGGGGCTGAGGTCTTTCCACGGCGTCCTCCTGAAGGACGAGGAAGGCAAGCTCGGGGCTCTCGGGTTCGAGAGCAAGGAACCGCTGGTGTTCGACGAGGAGACCCGCGACCTCCTCTCGATCCTGGTCAACCAGGCCACGGTCGCGGTCCGCAACGCGCAGCTCTACCAGCAGGTGCCGCTGGCCGGCTTCTGGAAGCCGTTGCTCGAGAAGCGGCGCAAGCTCTCGGCGATTCCTCTCTCGCGCCGCCGCCGCTGGGCGATCGGCGCCGCGGTGGCCGCCCTGATCCTGTTCGTCGCGCCCTGGCCCCTGCGCATCGCCGGACCCGCCCGGGTCCTGCCGGGCCGACGCGCCGCCGTCACGTCCATGGTGGACGGCGTCGTCGGCACGGTGCTGCGGCGCGAGGGCGACCGCGTCGAAGCCGGCGACGTCATCGCGACGCTGAAGGACGAGAGCTACCAGGCGGCCCTGGCGCAGGCCCGGTCGAGCCTGGCCATGGCGGAGAGCGACGTGGCGCTGGCGCGCCAGAACGCCGACGCCGGCGCGGTATTCGACGCCGAGGCCCGGCGGCGCGAGGCGCGCGCCCGCATCGCGCTCGAGGAGGACCGGCTTTCCCGCACACGGCTCACCGCTCCGGCCTCGGGCGTGATCGTGACTCCTCGAATCGAAGAGCGGGTCGGCCAGCTTCTGCCCAGGGGTATGGAGCTCTGCGTGGTGGCCGACGTGCGCACCGTCCGCGCCGAGGTGGCCGTGCCCGAGTCCGACGCCGGCCTGGTCCGGCCCGGCCAGAAGGTCGCGCTGAAGTTCAATCCCTATCCCGGCACACTCTTCCGCGGAGAGGTCGCGCGGGTCGCGCCCCGGATCCGGGAGGAAGGCGATCAGCGTTTTCTGATCGCCGAGGTCGCTGTTCCGAATACCGACGGAAGGCTGAAGACCGGCATGCTCGGCAACGGCAAGGTCTCCGTCGGGACGCGCCGTGTCGTCACCGCGCTGTTTCGCAAGCCCCTCCGGTATCTCTGGAACAAGATCTGGCCCGCGCTCCCGTGAGCTCCTCCCGCCCCGGCCGTCTGCTCGCCGCCACTCGCCTCGGGGAAGGCGCCGCGGCCCTCGCGGCCCGGCACGGGGTCGCGAGCGACAAGCCGGCGATCCGCTCCGACGCCGTGATCCGGCGCGTGGTGCAGCTGGGCGAGGTCAACTGGGTCGTCAAGAATCCCGAGACGACGAAGTACTACAACTTCGACGACGGGGAGTGGGGGCTCTGCCAGCTCTTCGACGGGACGCGCACGCTGGCGCAGATCCAGGCCGACTACCAGGCGATGTTTCCCCGCGAGAAAGTCGAGATGTCCCTCGTGCGCGAGTACGAGGAGATGCTGCGTGAGATGGGCCTGATCGAGCAGTCGGCGGCGGAGCGGAACCTCAAGCTGCTGGCCAACGCGCGGACCGCCCGCCAGCGCGCCGCCGAGGAGAAGGCCGAAGGCTTCAACCCGTTCTTCCTGCTCTTCAACGTGCTCGACCCCAACCGATTCCTCGACCGGACGGTGAAGTACGTCCGCTGGATCTGGACGCCGCCCGTCGTCGCGGCGTCGCTGGTCTTCGCCGCCTGGGCGTTCGGCGTGATCCTCGTCCACTGGGACACGGTCTGGGGCGGCACGATGGAGCTCTACGCGCTGACGTCGAAGCCGCTCATCGACGTCCTGCAGTTCTTCTTCATCCTGACCTTCATCGGCTGCATCCACGAGTTCGCGCACGCCTACGTCGTCAAAATCTACGGCGGCGACGTGCACGACATCGGGATCGCGCTCCTCTACTTCACGCCCGCCTTCTACTGCGACACCACGGACTCCGTCCTCTTCCCGAACAAGTGGCACCGGCTCTGGGTCACGACGGCCGGGATCTACGTCGAAGCGTTCATGTGCTCGGTGGCGACGCTCGTCTGGGTCGTCTCCTACCCCGATACGCTCGTCCACGAGATCGCCTTCAAGACGATGCTCTTCACGGGTGTCTCGACGGTCTTCTTCAACATCAATCCCTTGATCAAGATCGACGGCTACTACGCGCTCTCCAGCGTGCTCGAGATCCCGGACCTGCGCGAGGAGTCGTTCCGCTACATCGGGGCGTGCTTCCAGAAGTACGTCCTGCGGCTTCCCGTCGAGGTGCCGCAGGTCTCACGCCGCAAGCGGCGGATCTACTGGATCTTCGGGTCTCTGGCTCTGGCCTGGGTCGCCGTCGTCATGCGCTTCATCGGCGGCCTCTTCTACAACCTCTACAACCACTTCTTCCCCAACTGGGCGGTCGTGCTCCTCCTGATCACGCTGTACCGGCTGTTTCGCAAGCGCGTCCGACTCGTCACGCGCACGACCCATCTCTTCTATCTCGACAAGAAGGAGCTGCTCATGTCTTCCCGCGTTCGCGCGGCGCTCCTCGGCGCCCTCGCCGTGGTCGTCCTGCTCGTCTTCGTCCCGTGGAGCCGGCGCACCCTTCGCTCCCCCGCCGTTCTCCGACCCATGGCCACGATTCGCCTGGAGGCGCCGGAGGACGCGGTCGTCACCCGCACGCTCGCCCAGGAGGGAGACCGCGTGAAGGCCGGAGATCCGGTCTTCCAGCTCCTCAGCGCGGCGGCATCCGAAGACACCAAGCGGCTCACCTCCGAGCGCGAGCGCGCGGCGCGGGAAGCCAGCCTCGCCCGGCAGGCCGCCGAGCCCGCGCGCGTCTTCGCCTCCGAGGCCCGCGGCACCTCCCTCGAAGCGGCCTTGAAGAGCGGACGCGCGCGCGAGGAGCGCTTGCTGGTGAAGAGCCCGTCCTCGGGCCGTCTCCTGACCCCGTACGTGCGCGACCTCGAGGGACGCTCGGTCCCGGCGGGAACCCTGCTGGCCGAAGTCGGCGACGACCGGCAGATGGTCGCCGACCTGACCGTCTCGGAGCGGTTGCTCGACGATCTCGTGCCGAACGCGCCGGTCACCGCTCTCTTTCGCGGGCATCCGCGGCCGGTCCATGGCACGATCGTGGCCGTCTCACCGGCCGCCCTCGCGCAGCCCAAGACTGCGGCGGCGAATGCGGATCCGTCGGCGCCCACCGAGCAGCCCGAGCGCTTCGTGGCCGTGGCCGTCTTCGACAACGCCGACGGGAGCCTCTTCGCCGGCATGAACGGCTACGCCAAGATCTACGGGAGGCACGCGTCCTACGCGGCGCGCGTGTGGCGGGTCCTCAAGCGGTGGGTGCAGTCGGTAGCCTGGTAGCTCCCGAAAAATGAAACGCCCCGCCGAAGCGGGGCGTTTCGTGGTTCCCGGTTGACTGGACTCAGAGGCCGGTCGACTTGCCCGACGCGCGTCCGGCGATCGACTTGCCAGCGGCGCGACCCGCGATCGACTTGCCAGCGGCCCGACCCGCGATCGACTTGCCCGACGCGCGTCCCGCGATCGACTTGCCCGCCGCCCGACCCGCGACCGACTTGCCCGCTGCGCGTCCCGCGATCGACTTGCCCGCCGCCCGACCCGCGACCGACTTGCCCGCCGCGCGTCCCGCGATCGACTTGCCCGCCGCCCGACCCGCGACCGACTTGCCCGCCGCGCGCGCCGAAACCGCCTTGGTGGTCGGCGAAAGCGCCGGGTTGCCGGCGAAGGTCTCGACACGAATCTCGGGCATGTCCTTGCCCGTGGCCTCGCGGATCTTTTCCTTCTGGGCGTCCGTCAGCTTGATCTTGACTTCGTTTGCCATTGTTTCTTCCCTCCTCTGTCCCTCTTAGTCAAGGCAAGCCTCAGGCCAGGTTTTCGAATCTCTCCGGCGAACGACAAGCGCCTCTGTCTTCAGTAATTTACGGAATCGCGTCTCGCTCGAGGCTCAAGATTAGGGTGAAACTTTTCGCACCGTTGGTTGAGTTTTTCATCCACGGATCAGAGGCCGTACTTCCGGCAGAGGTACTTGATCTGATTGGCGTCGAGGCCGAGCTTTCGCGCCGCCTCTGCCTTCTTGCCGCCCGCAACGGCGATCGCCTCGGACAGTAGCCGCCGCTCGTAGTCCTCGACGGCCTGGGCGAAGCCCTTCGCCGGGTGGACGGCCTTCGCCGGCCCCGAGCGGTCGCGCAACGCCCTCGGCAGGTCCTCCTCGCCCACTTCCTCCCCCTCGGCGAAGACGACCAGCGTCTCGATCGCGTGCTGGAGCTCGCGTACGTTGCCCCGCCACGGGTGCGCGGTCAGGCGCGCCAGCGCCGCTTCCGAGATCCGCGACGGGCCGCGGCCGTGCCGCGCGCGAAGCTCCGCGAGGAAGTGCCGGGCCAGCAGCGCGACGTCGTCGCCGCGCTCACGGAGAGGAGGCATGCGGATCGGGATCGTGTTGATCCGATAGAACAGATCCTCGCGGAAACTTCCATCCGCGACGCGGGCCTCCAGGTCTTCGTTGGTGGCCGAGATGAGGCGAAAGTCCACCGGGATCGCCCGGCGCCCGCCCACTCTCTCGACCTGCCGGCTCTCGATCGCGCGCAGCAGCTTGGCCTGCGCCGCGGCCGAGAGCGTTCCGATCTCGTCCAGAAAGAGAGTCCCGCCGTGAGCCAGCTCGAAGCGCCCCGGCCGGGACGCGATGGCTCCCGTGAAGGCGCCCTTCTCGTGGCCGAAGAGCTCCGCCTCGACGAGAGTCTCGGGCATCGCCGCGACGTTGACGGCGACGAAAGGCCGCTCGCGCCGCGCGCTCCGCTCGTGGATGGTCCGGGCCACGAGGTCCTTTCCCGAGCCGCTCTCGCCCTGGAGCAACACGGTCGCGTCGCTCGCGGCGACCCGGTCGATCTCGGACGTGAGCCGCCGGAACGCCGGGCTCTCGCCGATCAGGCGCTCGGAGGCCGCCGGCTCGGTGACCGCCCGGCGCAGCTCGCGATTTTCCGCCACGAGCCGCCGGCGCTCGAGCGCGCGATTGAGGATCACGAGCAGCTCCGCCGTGTCGATCGGCTTCTGGAAGAAGTCGAAGGCGCCGAGGGCGATCGCCTTCAGCGCGTCCGACCTCTCCCCTTCCCCCGACATCATCACGACCGTGGCCTCGGGGTCCCGGCGGCGCGCGTGCCGAAGAAGGTCGAGCCCTTCCTGGACCTGGCCCGACGGCGGCAGTCGCATGTCGAAGAGGAAGAGATCCGGCTCCGACTCGCAGAGCGCCTTCCCGTGCGTGGCGTCGCGCGCCGAGGACACCGAGAACTTGCCCTTCAGGGCCCAGGTCAGCTGCTCGAGAAGGACCTCGTCGTCCTCGACGATGACGATGCGGCCGAGACTGCCTGCGGCCTGTGCGTCCACGCGCCTCAGGCTCCGCCCGGCGCGGCGGGAATCCCCGGAAACGACAGCCGCACGAGCGTTCCGCCGCCGGGTTGGCTCAAGATCCGGATCGTTCCGCGGTGAAGCCGGGCGATCTGGTTCGCGGTCGTGAGGCCCAGTCCGACGCCCTGGGGCTTGGTCGTCTCGAAAGGCTGGAAGAGCCGGTCGCGCAGGAACTCGGGCGTCATGCCGGCCCCATTGTCGATGATTTCGATGACGGCGCGGGGCCGGCGGGAGCTGCCCGCCGAGAAGCTCCGCACGAGCACGCGGCCTTCCGGCGCGGCGGCTTCGCACGCGTTGTCGACCAGGCTCGCGACCGCGTCGGCGAGGTAGTACGGGTCCGCCCAGATTCGGGGCGCATCCCCGAGCGCCAGCGACACGCTCGGCCCGGCATCCGCGCCCCTTCGCCCCGAACGGCGGCCGGGGCGCTCGGCGACCTCCCGGAGCAGGTCGTTGACGTCGAGAGCCACCTTGATGAGAACCGCGTCCTCGCGCTCGACGAAACGTCCGGCGATTCCTTCGAGTCGCTCGACGCAGGAGGCCAGGAGGTCGCGGACGGTCTTCCGAAAGTCGGGGTCCTCCCAGTGCTCGTCGAGGTTGGACAGCAGCAGCCGGAGCCGGAACGACATGTTCTTGATGTCGTGCACCAGCACACGGTCGCGGGCCGAGCGAAGGCGCGCGGAGGTGCGGGAAGGGGTCGGCGGCATACCTGCCGTGGATTCTCTCTACTTCGAAGGGGATTTGGGAAACCGCACCTGGACGGCGATGCCGGGCCGCAGCACGGTGCGCGCGGGCTCCCGCTTGACCCGGACCACGACCTGGAAGGTTCCGCTGGCCGCGTCCACCGTCGGGCTGATGAACTGAACGTCTCCGGTGGTCTTCACGTCGGGGAAGCGCTCGGCGACGATGTCCACGCGGTCGCCGACTTTGACGCGAAGCAGCTCTTCCTCGGGAAGGTAGATCCGCGCGAGCAGGGGCTCGACCGCCGTGATCTTGAAGAGGGGCTCGGGCTTGTCTTCGGTGACCTTTTGGCCGATCCGGGCGTACTTCTCCGTCACGACGCCGGCGAAGGGCGCCCGGATCACGGTGTAGTCCCGCAGCGTCTTGGCCTTCTCGAAACGGGCCGTGGCCACGGCGTACTGCGCCTTTTTCTCGTCGAGGTCGGCCGCGCTCGTGATCTTGGACGCGGCCAGCGACTCCGCGCGGGCGTATTCGGCCTTCTTCAGCTCCATGTCCTCTTTGGCCTCGCGCACGTCGGCGTCGGCCTCGCGGGGATCGAGCGCCGCGAGCTCCTGTCCCTGGGTCACCACCGCGCCGCGGTCCACGGCGATCGACGCGATGACGCCCGAGATCCTCGACGCGACCGCGACGTCCTGGTCGACCATCAGGTGGGACGCGTAGACGCGGTCCTGCGCGGCGGCCGGGCCGGAGCCGGGGCCGAGCAGCAGAAGGCCCGAAAACAGGACTCTTTTCACGGTGTCGGACGAACGCCGGAATGCTATCGTTTCCTTAGGTTCCATGTCGATCTCGCTGGCCAGCGAAGCGCCCTCCGTCGAGCAGAAGGGCCTGCGCGCCAATTTCAGCTGGGCCATGTCCGAGCCCTGGGACGAGCGGCGCCTCGCCGCGTTCCTGATGACCAAGCACCGGCGCAGCGACTCCGACTGGACGCGGCGGCCCTCGCCGTTCTTCGCCTCGCTCGGCCAGTCCACGGTGGAATGCTCCGTGCCGGTCGCGCGCCCGGACGCCCTCGCGGAGCTCGCCGCGATCCTGACCGCCGAGCTTTCCGGAATCCTGACGGGCGCGAGCCAGATCTATGACCAGATGCTCGCCGGGCAGGACTGGAAGACGGTCTCCCCTCCCTGACGGGGCCTCCAGACGCCTCATTTCTCTAGGCTCAAAACCCGCTTGGGGCGGTATACGCTTTGCGCCGCCCTACCGGCGACCCCCGTCCGGAGGGCGACCACGGGCTAGGAGGTGGCCATGATCTCGGTTCCCTCGCTTCGCCTGAACCAGTTCGGGGTTCGCTTTTACGAAGCCCTGTTGTCGGGCGCCGACCTCCAGTCCCTCGTCGGATTCGAGGTCCTCTCCTTCGGCCCCCACAGCGAGACCACCCGCGGCAAGCACAAGCCGGCGGGACGGGTGAACTGGGACCTCCTGGAAAAGAAGATCGCGGCATCCGAGCACGCCTTTCAGCGGCCGATCATTAAGAAGAAGATCGACGAGCTGGTGGCCTACTACCTGCAGCAGGCCGACGCCGGTTCGCTGCCCGCGATCCCCGGCAGCGTGCTCCTGGTCTCGGAAAAGAGGCTGGAGTTCGCCCCCTCCGGGGGGCGCGCCGACGCGGGCTCGTTGAAGCTCCCCGAGGAGTCCGGCATCCTCCGCGCCCTCGACGGCCAGCACCGGCTCCTGGCCTTGCACCAAATCGCCGAGAAGCACAATCTTCGCGACTTCCAGGTCCCGGCCGTGGTGTTCGACAACCTGACACCGGACCAGGTCGTCGAGCTCTTCGTCACGATCAACAGCAAGCACACGAAGCTGAACCCCTCGCACCTGATCTCGCTGGCGGGCCGCCGCCTCTACCGCGACGATAACCTCGCCGCGGCCCACGACGTCATCCGCACGCTCAACGAAGACGAGAGCTCTCCGCTGAAGGGCTCGATCAAGGTGCTCGGCATCGGCAAGGGTTCGGTCACGCAGGCGTCGCTCGCCGACGAGCTGCGCGACGTCTTCGCGGCCATCGACACGGCCGGGGGCCGTGTCGCCAAGGAATTCCGCGAAAATGCGCGCCGCTTCTTCCTCAACTACTTCAAGGCGGCGGCGCGGGCCTTCCCGACGGCGTTCGCCGGCCGCAAGTACTCGATCAAGAGCTCGACCTCGCTGCGGGCGTTCATCCGCATCGTGCCGTACGTCATCGCGATGGTCCGCAAGCGGGGCGGCGACGTCTGGTCGGCGGGAGAGCTCGACGCCGCGCTGCGGCCCTGGGCGGAGGCGATCGGCGACCGCCGCTTCGAGACCGAGACGGTCTGGAAGGAAAAGCTCACGGGCGGGACCCGTTCCGCCGTCGAGATTCTGGCGCGGGAGCTGCGCCAGGGCCTCAACGCCTGAGCATCGCGTTAAACTCGGCCCCGGAATTTTCGTAATTCCAGCGGAGGAATCCGGAAAAGATGGGAGCTCTCGGTGGCTGCCTGCTGATCCTCGTGATCGGCGCGATCTTCTGCGCGATCTGGGCGATCTGGCGCTACAACGGCCTGATCGGCCTCCGCAACCAGGTCGCCAACGCGTGGAAGCAGATCGACGTGCAGCTGAAGCGCCGGCACGACCTCATCCCCAACCTCGTGTCGGCGGTCAAGGGCGAGATGCAGTTCGAGCAGGACACGCTCGAGAAGGTCATCCAGGCGCGCAACTCGGCCGTGGCCGCGCGCGGAGTGGCCGACGCGGCGGAGAAGGAGAACGCCCTGACCCAGACGCTCTCCCGCCTCTTCGCCCTGGCCGAGAACTACCCGCAGCTGAAGGCCAACGAGAGCGTCCGGGCGCTGATGGAAGAGCTGTCCTCGACCGAGAATCGGATCGGGTTCGCGCGGCAGTTCTACAACGACATCGCAACGCGCTTCAACACGGCGCAGCAGATGTTCCCCGACAAATTCATCGCGCAGACCTTCAAGTTCCAGACCGTCGAGCTCTTCGAGATCAAGGACGCGGCTGAGAGGGCGGTGCCGAAGGTGGATTTGAGCATCCGGCCGCAGCCGGGGGCGTGACCAACCTCTACGAGCAGCAGAAGCGCAACATCACCAACACGCGCCTCTTCATCGCCGGCTTCATCCTGCTGCTCGTTTTCCTGGGTCTCGGCGCCGACGGCATGCTCTACGCGGGCGGCTTCTCGCCCGGTCTTCCGATCGCAACACTCGGGGCCCTCTGCGTGGGGGGGATGTCGGCATGGTGGTCCCTCCACGGCGGTGACCGAGCGGTCCTAGAGTCCACGCGCGCCGCGCCGCTGGACCCCTCGGACCCGCCGCAGCGTGTCCTCGACAACGTCGTCGAGGAAATGGCGATCGCGTCGGGGCTGCCGAAGCCCGCGGTCTATGTGATCCCGGACTCGGACCCCAACGCCTTCGCCACCGGCACCGGACCGGAGAAGTCCTCGATCGCCGTGACCCGCGGCCTCCTCGACAAGCTCGACCGCGAGGAGCTCCAGGCCGTGGTATCGCACGAGATGTCGCACGTCCGGAATTTCGACGTGCGGTTGATGACGGTGGTCGCCGCTCTCGCCGGCGCGATCCTGCTGCTCTCCGACTGGGGCCGCCGTGGGTTCGGCTGGGGTCTGGGCCGGCGCCGCGACTCGAAAGGCGGGGGCGCCGCCGGGCTCCTCTTCGCCTTCGTCTGGATCGTGTCGATCCTGCTCGCCCCGTTCGTGGCGCAGCTGGTCGCCATGGCGGTCTCGCGTCAGCGCGAGTACCTGGCGGACGCCTCGGGCGCCGAGCTGACGCGCAACCCGCTCGCCCTCGCCTCGGCCCTCGAGAAGATCGCGGCCGAGAAGGGCCCCACGCCTTCGATCAAGCAGGGCGTGGCGCACCTCTGCATCGAGGACCCGCGCGGAGGATCGCTCGAGCAGAAGGAAGGCTGGTTCGCGAACCTGTTCGCGACGCACCCGCCCATCGCCAAGCGCATCGCGCTCCTGCGCGAGATGGCCTATCAGCCGGCCGCCCGGCCCGGCTAGAAGTAGCGGCGGCCGTCGAAAAAGATCCGCAGATAGACGAGATAGCGATTCTGCAGGGGCGGAGCGGGAACTTCCGGCTGGTCCACGATCACGGCCGAGACGGGGTGATCGAAGCCGAGCCCCAGTTGCAGGAACGTCGCGAACGTATAGCGGGTCCCGTACTCCCGGAACGGCCGGTACTCCAAAACCGGGAAATCCCACTGCAGCGACTTGACGGCGAGGGGAATGACGTCCGGATCCTCGGGGTTGCCGACCACGGCGAGGAAGGCGTCCTTCGTGCCATAGCCGAAGAGCGTCACCCCGACCTCTCGGCCCGCCACGAGCTGGACGTCGCCGATGGGTGTGGAGATCCGCCGCTGCCACGGGATGAGTCCGCCGTCGGCGGCGGTGATCGCCATCTTCTCGAGCGCCTTCGGATCCGTGAACGCGAGCACCGGGGCCGCGAGCACGAGATCTCCGGGGATGAGCCAGAACGGGAGGCGCAGCCGGAACTGCAGGCCCGAGCGCGCCGGAGAGCCCGGCACGAACTGCTCGACGAGCGGATCCTTCTCGCACGGAGGGCACCCTCCGGAGGAGCGGGATTGGTTGACGAAGGCGGCCTCCACGAACACGAGGCCGTCGCCGTTGTTCCCGAGAAGCGCGTCGAGACCCAGTCCCAGGCGCACACCCACGTCGAGCTGACCCTGGACTCCCCCTTCCGAGTTGTTCGTGAATCCCGAGCTCGACCACAGCGCCGCTCCGCCGCTGGCGATACCGAGAAACGGGCCGATCTCGGCGCGGAACCTGGGAAGGGACGCGTACCCCGGCCCGCGGTACGGGACCGGCGTCCTCCCGACCACGTCCTGGAGGAGCGGCTTCACGCTCTCCGTCACCGTCCACGGAGGCATCGCCGTCGACTTGCAGACGTCGAACTTTCCCCCAAGGACCTCGGCCTGCAGCGTGACGGCCGCGACGCGACGCGCCTCTTCCGAGTCGGTGCGGCGCGCGGCGAGAAACTCGACCAGGCTGAGCCTCACCGCCTCGCCGCCTCTCTGAATGTCGGCGTCCTGCGCGTAGCCGTCGCCGAAGAGGATCATGTAGGCCCCGTTCCAACTCTCGGCATCGAGGCCGTTCTGGTTGTAGTAGTCGTGCGTCCCCTTCCGCTCGGCGGCGTTGCCCCAGGATCCCGCGATATGGCCCGCGGCGAAGGAATCCTCCAGAAAGTGCAGCGCGAAGAGCTCGAGGGCGAGGGCCATCCGCGCGTCGGCGCCTTCGGGCGCGTCGCCGCCGTGGGACATGCGCTGGAGCGCCGCGACGTGAAAGAGGACGTAGAGCGCCATCGCGTTCAACTCGCTGCCGGGCGCGAGCGACCGCACCGCGTACTCGGTGGGGTCGTCGACGTTGCGCGGAAGCAGGAAGTGCGCGTTGTTCGCGCCCGCGCGGGTGCTGTACTCGGGATCGCTGCGCTCGAGCCCGAGGTCCCCGACGACCCGCACGTTCGTCCTCTCGGCTTCGTTCTTCGCCTTCGTCAGGCCCGACTCCATGTGGGCCGTGACGGCGGCGACCTTCAGGATCCAGTCGCTTTGCAGGACCACCACGAGCAAGTCCTCGGGAGAGCAGGAGTGATCCCCCGCGATCGCCGCCCACGCCGCCAGGTCGATGCATTGTGGTTTGGGCCCCTGATCGCCGGCCGCGGGCACTTCGCAAAGACGCGCCTCCCCCGCCCTGGCGGATGCCCACAGCGCGTCGAGCGCGGCGCGGTCTCGCGGCTCGAGCGTCTGGATCCCTTTGGCCGTGATCTCGCGGTGCTCGGGGTAGGTCCAACCCGTCATCGCTTTCGCCGACAGCAGAGCGAGGACGAACAGGCCGATCCGGACTCTCATTTCCCGCCTCCTCATGCCGACCCTAGAGCCGCGGCGACGGTCTCCGGCACCGTCGTCGTGAAACGCACGGCGCCCCGGAGGGTCGCGGCTCCGCCGGCGTTCGAAGCCTCGGCCAGCGCCGTCTCCATCTGCGATCGCCAGAACTCCCCCATGAGCACGAACGGGCGCGGCCGGGTGAGCGCCTTGACCACCGACTCGGCCATCCAGAGCAACTCGAGCATCGTGCTGAGGCCGTGCGGAAGGAAGACCCAGGAGTCGGAGGAATCACGAAGGATCCGGAGGCGGTCGCCGAGGTCCTTCGCGACGGTGCGCTCCTTCACCCAGGCGTTCGGCTCGCTGCCGCCGGAAAGGATCACGCCGCGCGTCGTGCCGCCGGCCTCCGCGGCGCCGCGGCAGACCGCTTCCATCGTGCCGCCGTAGCCGCCGCAGACGACGCCCGCGCCGCGGCGCGCGATCTCGCCGCCCAGATCGAAGGCGAGGGTGTAGGCGTCGCTTCCGGGACGAGGCAGGCTCGAGCCGAAGACCCCGACGTGAACCGCCGGACTCACAGGTACCGGCGTCCTTCGAAGACCAGTCGCACGTAGCCGAAGTATCGCGTCTGAAGGGATGGAACCGTGGCGCCTGGCGGGTCGATCACTATCGCTTCCAGCGGCTTGTCGAAGCCGGCCCCGAACTGGAAACGCAGCCCCAGCGCCTGCTCGATCGCGTTCTTGCGCAAGATCAGGTCGCCCTCGAGCACGGCGTCGAGCAAATCCGCGGGCGAGCAGGAGTGGTCGCCGCCGATCGCCGACCACGCGGCGAAGTCGACGCAAGGCCTCTCGAGTCCTTCGGCGCCGGTCCACGGCTTGGCGCAGAGGCGGACGTCGTGGCCATCCCGCGCAAGCCCCCAGAGCCGGGCCAGCGTCGCGGCACGCTCCGGCGTCAGCACCGCGATCGCGGCGCCTGCGATCGACCGGTGCTCCGAATAGACGAAGCCGCGCACCGGAGCATCGGCGAAGAGCCAGACCGCGAGGGCGAACGAAAGGAGCGGGGCACCGAGGCGGCGGCGACGATCAGTCGAGGTCAATGTCCCGGACGGGCTTGGACGTGTCGCCTTTGGTCTTCTCGAACAGCTCCTGGAACTTGCGGTTGAGGACGTCCTTCTTGGACTTCTCGGCCTCGATGGACGCCGCGAATTTCTTCTCGCGCTCCTCGTCGGCGCCCTTCAGCGCCCCGAGGGCGTCGTCCACAGAGCCGTACTTGCGCGGCGTCTTCGGAGCCTCGTGATCGATGACGGCCTTCAGCTCCGGATCGACCTTGAGCCGGGCGTGGCAGCACGGGCAGAGGAGCTCGAAGTCCATGACCGAAGTCTAGAACAGAAGCCGGCTAAGAGCGCTTGAAGCGGATGCGTTCCCTCCGATCCCGCTTGTCCGGCCGGCCCGCGTCGCCCCGCGGCGCGAGCATCCGGTCGAGGCGCCGCGCTTCTAGCACCTCGGGGTCGGGCGCCGGAGTGACATCCTCGTACAGCTTGCGCGCCTGTGCCTTCGGGACCGAGCGCTCGGCGAGGCCGCGCACGATC
>JBKOZO010000084.1:0-82918 GCA_046725935.1 Acidobacteriota bacterium
GCCCTGCACCCTCTCGTAGAGGCTGGCAAAAATGCACACAGCGAGGCTGCCACTGGTGTCCTCGAGCGTGGCCTTGAGCATTGTCTTTCCCTCGTTGATGCCCTTCTTGATCTTTTGCTTCTTGAGGTTGATCAAGACTCCCGCGACCCGCACGGACTGGTCCACGCGTCCGGCCAGGTCCGCAATCCGCGATTCGGCGAAGCGGTCGATCTCATCGGCAAAGCGCGTGAGCGGATGACCCGTGACGTAGAAGCCGAGCGTGTCCTTCTCTCCCTTGAGGCGCTGGTCCAGAGCCCAATCGGCCTGCTCCGGGAAGTCGTCCGCCACCGGCCCGTCCTCGACCCCGCCGCCGCCGAAGAGGTTGCTCTGCCCCAGCTCCGACTCCTCCCGGATCCGCGCGGCCCGGGCCAAGACCCTTTCCGACGCGAGCGCGAGCGTGGCCCGGTTCTTCCCCAGCGAGTCGAACGCTCCGGCGGCGATGAGCGCGTCGAGCGTGCGCTTGTTGACAAGCCGCGAGTCCAAGCGGTGAACGAAGTCGGTGAACGACGCGAACGGTCGCTTGCGCCTGTCTTCGAGGATCGACTGCGCCGCGGCCTCGCCGACGCCCTTGATCGCGGCCAGCCCGAATCGAATCGCTCCACCCGCGGCCGCGAAGCTCTCGGCCGATTCGTTGATGTCCGGGGGGAGGACCGGGATCGCGGACTCCTGGCAGTCTCCGAGGACCTTGACGATGCCGTCCGTCGAGCCGATCTCGGAGGAGAGGTTGGCGGCGAAGAAGTCCACCGGGTAGTGGGCCTTCAGGTACGCCGTTTTGTACGCGACCAGCGCGTAGGCCACGGCGTGGGACTTGTTGAATCCGTAGCGCGCAAACGGCTCGATCAGGGCCCAGAGCTCCTGCGCCTTCTTCTTCGGCGTGCCGTGCTCGACGGCCCGGCGCATGAACTTCTCGGCCTCGGCCTGCATGATCTCGCGCTTCTTCTTGCCGATCGCCTTGCGAAGGAGGTCGGCCTCGGCCAGCGAGTACCCGGCGACGGCCTGCGCGATCCGCATGACCTGTTCCTGGTAGACCAGGATGCCCAGCGTCTCGGAGAGGATCGGCTCGAGTTCCGGCAACGGGTACGTGACGCGGCTGGTCCCGCTGCGGCGGCGCACGTAGTCCTCCACGGTCCCGGCGTCGAGCGCGCCGGGGCGGTAGAGGGCGTTCAACGCGGCCAGGTCCGCGAAGACGCGCGGCTTGGCGCGGCGCAGGAGGTCGCGCATTCCGCCGGAGTCGAACTGGAAGACGCAGGCCGTCTTTCCGGAACGGAAGAGCTCGTAGGTCGGCTCGTCGTCGAGCGGCAGATGGTCGCAGTCCACCGTCACGCCGAGGCGTTCCTTCACGGCCGCCACCGTGGCTTCCAGGATGTCGAGCGTGATCAGGCCCAGAAAGTCGATCTTCAACAGCCCCATCTTCTCGACGGCGTTCATGTCGAACTGCGTCGTAATTTCGTCCTTGTTCGTCCGGTAGAGCGGCAGGTATTCCGTGATCGGCCGCGGCGCGATCACCACGCCCGCGGCGTGCATTCCGGCATGGCGCGAGAGGCCTTCCAGTCGCTCCGCGATCCGCACGACCTTGGCCACGGCTTCGTCCGAGCGCATGGCCTCCTTGAGCCCCGGGGAGTCGCGGAACGCGCGCTCGAAGTTGACGTCCGGTCCGTCCGGCACCATCTTGGCGATCTTGTCGCCCAGGGCGACGGGCAGCGACAGCACGCGCGTGACGTCGCGGACCGCGAGCTTGGGCTTCAGCTGCGAGAAGGTCACGATCTGGGCGACGTTCTCGCGGCCGTACTTGCGCGTCACGTATTCGATGACCTCTCCCCGCCGGGCCTGACAGAAGTCGATGTCGATGTCGGGCATCGAGATGCGCTCGGGATTCAGGAAACGCTCGAAGAGGAGGTCGTAGCGGAGCGGATCGATCTCGGTGATGCGCAGGGCCCAGGACACGATCGAGCCGGCGGCGCTGCCGCGGCCCGGGCCCACGGCGATGCCGGTCTCGCGGGCGTGGCGGATGAAGTCGGAGACGATCAGGAAGTAGGACGGAAAGCCCATCTTCTCGATCACGCCGATCTCGTACTCGAGGCGCTCGCGATATTTCTCGGGGGCGATCCGTTCGGCGCCGGCGGGCGATTCCGCAACGATCTCGGCCAGGCGCTTCTCGAGGCCTTCGCGGGCGAGGTCGCGGAAGTACTCGGCCGGCGGCTGTCCGTGCGGCGCGGCGAACGTGGGAAGGTGAAGCCCTTCCGTGTCGAAGGAGACCGCGCACCGCTCGGCGATGGCCGCGCTGTTGGAGACGGCCTCGAGGCTCCAGGAGCGGAATCGCGCCTTCATCTCCTCGGGGTCCTTGACGTAGAACTCGTCGTTGTAGAACCGCATGCGCCGCTCGTCCTCGAGCGTCTTTCCCATGCCGATGCAGAGGAGAACCTCGTGCGGGAATGCGTCGTCGCGGCGCAGGTAGTGGCTGTCGTTCGTCGCGACGACGGGCGCCCCGGTTTCCTTCGACAGGCGCAGAAGCTCGGGCACGATCGCCGTCTGCTGCGGCAGCCCGTGATCCATGATCTCGACGTAGAAGTTGCCCTTCCCGAAAATGTCTTCGTACTCGCGGAAAGCCTTGAGGGCGGCCGGGTAATTGCCTCGGGACAGCGAGCCCGCGACCTCCCCCTTCAGGCAGCCCGACAGGCCGATCAGCCCTTCGGCGTGCTCCCGGAGCAACGCCTTGTCCATCCGGGGCCGGTGGTAGAAGCCCGTCAGGTACGCCTCGGACACCAGCCGCACGAGATTGCGATAGCCCTTCTGCGTGGCGGCCAGGAGAGTCAGGTGGTACGCGTAGCCCTCTCCGGACTCGCTCGCGGCCGTGGCTTCGCGGTCCGTGCGATTGGCGGGCGCGATGTAGGCCTCGACCCCCACGATCGGGCGGATGCCGTTCTGCAGCGCCTCGTGAAAGAAATGGAAGGCGCCGAACATGTTGCCGTGGTCGGTGACCGCGACTGCCGGCATGCCCAGCTCGGCGACGCGGCGGCAGAGCTCGGGGAGTCGGTTGGCGCCGTCGAGGAGGGAGTACTGACTGTGAAGGTGAAGGTGGACGAAGTCGCCGGGCATCGAAGTTCGATTCTAGCGGTGCTCGTCCCCGCCAACAAGCCGCGATACTCTCTCTCGTCAACGAGGAGAACCGGATGTCCGCTGTCGCAATTTTTTTCCTCTTCGCCGCGGCGCTCTCCATCTCGCCCGAGCCGAACGCCGCCGCCTCGAAGCCGATCGGGCCGGACGCGGTCTTCACGCCGGCGTCGAATTTCGTCGACGCTCTTCACGCCAGTTGCGAGACGCAAGGGGGCGACGCGCTCGGGGAGTGCTTCCTGGGACAGATGAAGAAAGCGGGCGCTTCGCCGGCGGCTCTGGCGTTCGCGCGGCGGACGGGCAACCAGGCGTACGTGAGCGCTCTGCGGGAAACCGGCCACGTGGACGTCGCGCTGGCCGTGTACCCGTTTCGCGCCAACGAGAACTCTGTCTGGCTTCTGGTCAACGGGACGCCACCGATGATCGACGTCGGGGAGGTCGCTCCGGTCCAGAAGCTGCTCGACCGAAACTCGGTCTACAAGACGCTCAAGCTCGACTACCCGAAGGTCCTGGTCTTTCCGCGCTCGACGAAGGACGGTCCCCGCGTCCTTCCCGCGCGTGAGGGGCAGCGCTTCGCCGTGGCCTACGACCTGAAGGACTGTCACGCCTGCAAACCCGTCGGCTACGCTGCGGTCGCGTACGTTTTCGACGCCGCCGGGAACTTCGTCGGTCCGGAGCTGGGACAGGTCAAGCCCTACTACCACTGAGCCCGGCGCGACATGCCTTTCCGCCGCGCCCTCAATACCTTCGACGCGACCATGGTGGTCGTGGGCGGGATCATCGGCTCGGGCATTTTCATCCTTCCTTCCGTGGTGGCCCAGCGCCTGCCGTCGGCGGGCCTCGTCCTCGCGGCCTGGCTGGTCGGAGGCGCGATCGCCCTGGCCGGAGCCCTGGCCTTCGCCGAGCTCGCGTCGCTGTTTCCCAAGGCCGGCGGCGAATACGTGTACCTGCGTGAGGCCTACCATCCCCTCGTCGCCTTTCTCTTCGGCTGGGCCTCGCTGCTGATGATCCAGGGAGGCGGCCTCGGGGCGGTCGCGATCACCTTCTCGCAGTACGCCCTGCGCCTGATCGGCCGCGACTTCAGCGCCGCCGCCGGGGCGGCGATCGCCATCGCGGTCGTGGCCGCGGTCAACATCGTCGGGGTCAAGCCGGGCAGTCGACTCTTGAACGTGCTGGTAATCCTGAAGCTCGCGGCCCTCGCCGTCCTGATCGGAGGCGGACTTCTTCTTGGACGCGCCTCGGCGGCGCCTCCTCCCGCCCTCGAAGCCCCGACGGCTTTCGGGTCTCCGATCCTGGCCTTCGGAGCGGCGCTCGTGCCGATCCTCTTCGCCTACGGCGGCTGGCAGAGCGTCAACCTGCTCGCCGAAGAGACCACCGAGCCGCGCCGCACGCTGCCTCGGGCGTTGATGGCCGGCACCGCCATCGTGATCACGGTGTATCTGCTGGCCAACGTCGTCTACCTGACGGTGCTGTCGCGTGAGGGACTCGCGGCCACGCAGACACCGGCCGCCGACGCCGTGCGCAGGATCCTGGGGCCAGGCGGGGATCGGCTGATCTCGGCCGCGATCGCGGTCTCGGCGTTCGGGTTCCTGGACCTGACGCTGTTGGCCCAGACCCGGATCTACTATGCGATGGGAGCGGACGGATCGTTCATTCCCGCGCTGGGGCGCCTCCATCCCCGCTTCAAGACGCCGGTGCTCGCGATCGTCCTCCAGGCTCTCTGGGGCATCCTCCTGGTCCTGACGGGGACCTACGGCGAGCTCGTGGACTCGGTCGTTTTCGGGGACTGGATCTTCTTCGGGTTGACCGTCGCCGCGGTCTTCCGCTTCCGGGCGCGGTTTCCGGCCGAGCGCCGCGACGCCGCGTCGTTCCGGCTGCCCGGCCATCCGGTCGTCCCGGCGATGTTCGTGGCGGCCGCGCTCCTCGTCGTCGCGAGCGCGATCCGGACCAATCCGAAACGCTCCGCCATCGGCGCCGCGCTCCTGGCCGCCGGCGTTCCCGTGTACGTTTACTTCGCCCGGAAACGAAGGAGCTAAGCTCCGTGATCTCGCCCGCGCCCTACATGGAGTGGTCCAAGACGCGCCCCCGGCCGGCGATCGACCTGGCCGGGAGCAACCTGCTCGCCTGCTCGCTGGACGATCTGCCCGGGGCGCGGGAGGCGGTGGACATCGCCGGGGAGAGCCCCGAGGGCTACCCTCCCCTGCTCGAAGCGATCGGCCGGCACTCGGGAGTCGACCCGCGCCGCGTCGCCGCGGCGCCGGGCTGCTCCGGAGCCAATTTCCTGGCGTGCGCGGCACTGTTGTCCCCGGGCGACGAGGTCCTCGTCGAAACGCCGAACTACGATCCCCTCCCCGGTGCGGCGCGCCTGCTGGGAGCGCGCGTCGCCACCTTCCCGCGGCGCTTCGAGGACGGCTACGCGCTCGACCCCGGCGCCGTCGCGGCGGCCCTGACCGCGCGAACGCGGCTGGTGATCCTGTCAAATCCCCACAATCCGTCCGGGGCGCTGGCTTCCGAGGCGTCTCTGCGAGAGCTCGCGCGGCTGGCCGAGGCGCGCGGGCTCCACGTGCTCGTCGACGAGGTGTATCGCGACGTCGTGCTCGAGGACCGGCCGGAAACGGCGGCCCTCCTCACGGAGCGCTTCGTCACGACGTCGAGCCTGACGAAGGCCTACGGCTTAGCGTCGCTGCGCTGCGGCTGGGCGATCGCCTCCGAAGACACGGCGAAAAGGATCCGACGCACACGGGACGTGGTGGACGTCTGGTCCCCCATGCCTGCCGACCGGCTGAGCACGATCGCCTTCCGGCACCTGCCGGCCCTGGCCGCCCGCGCCCGGCGAATCGTCGAAGAGAACAGCCGCGCATTCGCCGAGTTCCTGTCGGACGCGCCGAAGCTCGAGTGCGCGCCCACGCGGGCGACTCTGGCATTCCCGCGCCTCTCGGGCGTCGCGGATGCGGGGCCCTTCGTCGACCGGGTGTTCTTCGAAACCGGGACGGCCGTCGCGCCCGGGCGATTCTTCGGAGCGCCGGCGCATTTCCGGATCGCCTTCGGAGGAGAGCCCTCCCGCGTCCGAGACGGCCTCGAGACGATCCGGCGATGCCTGGGGTCCGCGTGACAACGGTTCCGCGTAGCGTGACCCGGGGCCTGATCGCGCGCGCCCTGGCCGGGCTCAACTTGCGGTTTCCAGTGCTGTTCCTGGTTCTTCTGATCGTGACCATCGCCGATCTGCTGATCCCGGACGTGATCCCGTTCGTCGACGAGATCGTTCTCGGGCTGCTGACGGCGATCTTCGGCCTCTGGCGCAAGCGGCGGGAACCATCGCCGGGCGCCCCGACTGGGGGAAAATAGGCCGGGCTCGGCGAACCGAGTTTCGGTGTTTCGTTTTTCCTGAGTGACCTTCGCGCCAGGTCGGCGCGAGGGTCACTCCCACTCGATGGTGGCGGGAGGCTTGGACGTCACGTCGTAGACGACGCGGTTGATCCCGCGGACCTCGCCCACGACCCGGCTCGCGATCGCGTCGAGGACCTCGTGGGGCATCCGGAACCAGTCGGCGGTCATGAAGTCGGTCGTCTGGACGGCGCGCACCGCGAGCACGTGCTCGTGCGTCCGCCCGTCGCCCATCACGCCCACCGAGCGGACCGGCAGAAGGACCGCGAACGCCTGGGCGATGGCGTCGTAGAGGCCGGCGCGGCGGATCTCGTCCAAGACGATCTCGTCGGCCTTCTGGAGCAGCGCGACTCTCTCGGGCGTGACTTCTCCCGGAATCCGCACGGCGAGGCCGGGTCCCGGAAACGGGTGGCGGGCCAGGAACTCTCGGGGAAGGCCGAGCTCGGCGCCGAGCAGCCGCACCTCGTCCTTGAAGAGCTCGCGCACGGGCTCGATCAGCTCGAACCCGAGACGTTCGGGAAGCCCTCCGACGTTGTGGTGCGTCTTGATGACCGCCGACGGGCCCTTGATCGAGACCGACTCGATGACGTCGGGATAGAGCGTCCCTTGAGCGAGGTACTTCGCGTTCGGGATGCTCTTGGCCTCCTTCTCGAAAACGTCGATGAAGGTGCGCCCGATGATCTTGCGCTTCTGCTCCGGATCCGTGACGCCCGCCAGCCTCTCGAAGAAGAGGGCCGAGGCGTCGACGGCGCGGATCGGGATACCGAGTCGGCCGAACGCGTCGACGACCTGGCGCGCTTCGTGCGCGCGCATGAGCCCGTGGTCCACCAGGATCGGGTGGACCCGCTCGCCCAGCGCTTCGCGCAGGAGCAGCGCGGTCACCGAGCTGTCCACGCCTCCGGAAAGGGCGCAGATCACCGAGCCCGAACGGGCCTGCGCGCGGATCGCCGCGACTCGTTCCTGCCGGAAATTCGACATCGTCCAGCTGGGCTCGACCTTGCACACCCGAAAGAGAAAGTTCTGGAGCACCTGCGTGCCGTGCAGCGTGTGGCTGACCTCGGGATGGAACTGCACCCCGTACACGGCCTTCTCCGGGTTCTCGAACGCGGCCACGGGCGCCGAGGACGTGGACGCGACGACGCGGTACCCCGGCGGCGCGGCGACGACCGAGTCGCCGTGGTTCATCCAGACCGTCTGCTCGGGTTCGAGACCCGCGAAGAGCTCCGAGTCTGTGGCCACCTTCGCCGTCGCGCGCCCGTATTCGCGGCCCTCGTTGGCGACGCGCCCGCCGACGGTGTGCGCAATCCACTGCATGCCGTAGCACAGGCCGAGGACCGGCACGCCGAGGCTCGCCGGGTCGACGGACGGAAGCGGCGCGTCCTTCTCGTACACACTCTGCGGCCCACCCGAAAGAATGATCCCGGCCGGATTCCAGCGGCGAATCTCCTCCGCGGAGGCGTCGGGGGACAACACGACCGAGAAGACGCGCGCCTCGCGGATGCGGCGGGCGATCAGCTGCGTGTACTGGCCGCCGAAGTCCAGGACGACGATCGAGCGGGGGCCGCTCACGCGAAGCTCGCCCGGAAGATCGCCACGGGTCCGGCGAGGACGGCGGCGGGGAGAATGGCCAGGGCGGCTCCGGCGAACGGCGCGGCCGCGGCCAGCAGCGGCGCCACAAGCGTGCCGGGTGCCTGGGCCATCGCCACGCGCTCGCCCAGCCACATCGCCGCTCCGGAGGCGAGAAGGAAGAGCACCGGGTAGACCGAGGCGAACGCGGCGCCGAACGCCGAGCCCTTCTTCCGAGCGCGCCCGCCGAAGAGGACCCTCTCCCCCAGGGCGACCGCGAGCAGAAAGAGCAGGGCCAGCAGGTACGCCGGCAGGAAGAAGACCAGCGCCTGTTCGACGAACCGGGTCTCGGGAGGGCGCGCGGCGGCCGCGTCGCCGAACCATTCCTGGAAGAACGGGAACGTCCCGAAGCCGGGATCCTGGCGGCCGTGCGTCAGAAGGAAGATCAGGACGTCGAGGAGGAAGGCCGAGGGCAGGAGCAGCGCCGCTTGCCGGAGGAACTTCACGTCCCAACGCATTGTAGCAGGCCGCGCGAAGTCCGCCGAATAGAATGGGGCGGCCGTGGCGCTTCGAAAACCGACGCGAATCTGGCTCGCGGTCTTCGCGATTGCCGCCTGCGCGAATGTCGCGCTGCACCTGCTGCACGTCGAGGAGGGCTGCTGGGGACCCGCGCTCGGCGCCGTCGCATTCTGTGCGGGTCTCGTCCTGCTCTGGCGCGCGGCCGCCGCGGCGTTCCGCGTCATCGTCCGCCGGACGACGCTTCGCCTGGCTTTCTCCTACTTCCTGATCGGGATCGTGCCGATCCCGCTGCTGGCGATTCTGCTGCTACTGTCGGCCTACATCCTCGCGCACCAGTTCATGGCGAATCGGCTCCGCCGCGAAATCACTGCGGTCGGCGAGGCGGCGGCGCAGGGAGGGACGTCGCTTCCGCGCGTGCGGGGCGACGCCCGCGGGCTCGTCGAGACTTCGGACGTCTCGTGGCTCAAGCCCGGGGAAAAGGCGCCGTGGCTCGGCTCGCTCGCCCGCCCCGGATTTCTCGCCAACGGCAACGAGGCCTGGCTCGCGGTGCCGGAGAAGGGCGCCCGAGCGGCGCGCCTCTTGAACCTGAGCGACCCGAAGTCGCCGTGGATCCAGGAGCTCGCCGACCGCACGGGCTATCCGGTGTCCGTAGACCTGGAGAGGGCCACGCGCAACGAGAAAGGGCTGAACATCTCGGCCACGACCGAAACGAAGCCTCCCGGACTCGAGGTCTCCGGGGCGTCGGAGGAACCTTCGGGATTCGTCCGCCCGCGCAATGCCTCTCCGGGCCAGGGGTCGTGGAAGGGAGACTGGATCCGCGCCTATTACCTCGAGACCGTAGCCAACGCGGTCGGGGAGGAGGCCGCCAGCGGCGGCAACGTCGCGATTTTCTCGGCCCGGGCCTCGCCCCAGCAGATTACCGACGAGTTCTTCCACCAGGGCGTGTCGGAGATCGCCCGCGCCTTCCAGATCGCGTACGTGATTGTCGGAGGGCTGCTCCTGTTCGTCTACCTCGCGGCGCTCGCGATCGCGTTCGTTCTCGCCGGCTCGATCGCCCGCAACGTCAACAAGCTCACGCGAGCCACGCAGGCCGTGGCGCGCGGCGACTTTTCGGTGCGGATCGGATCGAAGTCCCGGGACCAGATCGGCGACCTCACCCGCTCCTTCGACGGAATGGCCGGGTCGATGCAGACGCTGCTTGCCGAAACCGCGGCCAAGGAGCGTCTCGAAGGCGAGGTGGCGATGGCCCGCACCATCCAGCGCAAGCTCCTTCCGTCGACGGAAGCTTCGCTCGACGGGCTCGACGTGCACACCCACTTCGGTCCGGCCGACGAGATCGGCGGCGACTACTACGACTACATCCTCGCGCCGGGAGGAAAGACCGTGGTCGCCATCGGGGACGTCTCGGGCCACGGTCTGCCGACGGGGCTGCTCGTCGCGATGGTCAAGGCCGCGCTGGCGACGCTGGTCGAGACGGGACACGGAGGCGCGGAGCTCTTCGCCCGCTTGAACGAGCTGATCTATCGGTCGACCGATCCGCGCCACTACATGACGCTCGCGACGCTCGAGTACGACGCCGCCCGGCGGCGCGGACTCCTCACCAACGCCGGGCAGCTTCCCCCGTATCGAATCTCCGGCGGCCGGGTCGAGTCGCTGTCGCTTCCGGCGTTCCCTCTGGGTCTCTTTCCGGGCCGCACCTTCCCCGAGCGGGAACTCCAGTTTCAGGCGGGAGACCTCCTGGTCTTCTACACCGACGGGTTGATCGAAGCCCTGGACGCCGCCGAGGAGCTCTTCGGCTTCGAGCGTTTCGAGGCCGTGCTCCGCGAACACGCCGCCGACGGCGCCGCGGCCCTGCGCGAGGCTCTGCTGGCCGCGGTTGCCGCGCACACGGGGGCCCGCCCCGCCGAGGACGACCGGACGCTGATGATCGTCACTCTGCACTGACGGTGGGCGGTGGGATAGAGTCCCGCCCCAAACACGGAGACGACATGCGAACCAGGATTCTCGTCCTCGGCGGCTGCCTCGTGTCCGCCTCGCTTTTCTCCCAGACCTCTCCCTTCGTCGACGAGAAGGTCGAGCGACTGCTCTCCAACGAGATCTCGGGCGACCTCGCCTTCGAGACGGAGCGCATCACGACGCAGTGGCACAAGCCGTCGGGATCCGAGGGCTTTTTCGCCGTGGCCCGCTACGTCGAGCAGCGGGCGCGCGCGGCCGGGCTCGCCGACGTGCGCTGGATCGACCAGGTCGCTCAGTCGACGGCATGGACGCCCTTGCGGGCCGAGGCGTGGCTGATCGAGGGCGATGGCGCCGCGGCGAGGGAGACGCGTCTGGGCTCCTATGCCGAGGCCAAGACCTCGATCGCCGATTTCTCGCGGCCGGCCGACGTCACCGCGGAGCTCGTGGACGTGGGATCGGGAGAGAAGGCGTCCGACTACGCCGGCAAGAATGTGAAGGGCAAGATCGTGCTCGCCTTCGGAAGCCTCGCGACCGTGACGGAGCAGGCCGTCTGGAAACGCGGCGCGGCCGGCATCCTCTCCTGGACGTCCTCTCGCCTGAATCCCCTCGCGGAGCACCCCGATCAGATCGCGTGGTCGGGCGTTCCCGAGGAAGACGGCCCCAACGGCGAGAAGACGACGTTCGCCTTTCTCGTTTCCGCGCGCCAGGGCAAGGCCCTTTCCGACCGCATGAGCGGGGAGAGCTCGCGGCGCTGGGGAGCCGCAGCGGCGAAGGTGGGAGAGACGCTGCGGGTCCGCGTCGTGGTCGAGTCGTCGACGCAGCCCGAGAAGAAGACGGCGATGGTCGAGGCGCGGATTCCCGGGACGGAGCCGGCCCTGCCCGAGATCGTCCTGACCAGCCATCTCCAGGAGAACATCTCGGCCAACGACAACCAGTCGGGCGTGGCCAGCATGCTCGAGATCGGGCGGGCGCTGTCGAAGCTCATCGCCGACGGCAAGCTCCCCCGCCCGCGACGCGGCATCCGGTTCTGGTGGTGCGACGAGATCTACTCCGAGTACCGCTACTTCGCCGACCATCCCGGCGAGGAAAAGAAGATCCTGGCCAATCTCAACCAGGACATGGTCGGCGCGAAGCAGTCGATCGGGTCGCGCACGCAGTTCATGGCGCGGACGCCGTGGTGGCGGCCGTCGTACCTCTCCGACGTGCAGGAGAGCGTGCTCGACATGGTGGTTCGCGGCAACAACGCGTACCTCGCGGCATGGCAGGCGGGCTCGATTCCGCCGGGAGTGGCGTTCACCAAGCCCCTCTTCTCCCAGCTCGGCACGCGCGAGCCGTTCCACGCGAAGGCGGTGCCTTACTTCGATTCGACCGACCACATGGTCTTCAACGACGCCTGGGTCGGAGTGCCCGGCACGACGCTGACGAACTGGCCCGACGAATACATCCACTCCACCGGCGACGACCTCTGGCAGATCGATCCGACCCAGATCAAGCGCAACGCGTTCGTCGTCGCCGCGACGGCATGGTGGCTGGCCAATGCCGGCGATGCGGAAGCGACCTGGCTGGCGGACTACGTCGCGGGACGCGCCGCCGAGCGGCTCGGCCGCGAACGGGTCACGGCGGAGAACTGGCTGCGAGACGGAGACGGAACCGAAGCCGAGCGCCGTCGCGCCGCGGGCGACCTGTTCCTGGTCGCGCTCGACAAGGAGGTCGCGGCGATCGAATCCACCCGCGCCCTGGGCGCGCCGGACGCCGCGCGGTCGCGGGCCGTGACGTCGTTGAAGGCCGTCGCGGGGCCGATCGCGCAGAGTCTCCCGAGCACGCCCGATCGCGGCGCCGATCCGGTGCTGACCCGCCTCGCCGCCCGAACTCCACGCCGTCCGGTCGCGACTCTCTCCGAGTGGATGGCGCTGGAGCACGAGGTCACGGGCAAGCGCCACGCCGCGGAGCGCTCGCAGCGAGATGCGAAGGAAAAGGAAGAGGAAGCTCGCAAGGCGGGCCGAGGCAAGAAGCCCGCGAGCCCGGCCGCGCCGGCGGCCGACGAGGACGCCGAGAAGCTGTCCCCGCTCATGCAGGCCGCGGTGATGAACAGGATCGATGGCAAGACCAACGCCGCCGACATCGCGCGGGCGGTATGCGCCGAGGCGCTCTCGGCGGGCTGGTGGTACTACGGGAAGACCACGCCGGCGCTCGTCGAGCAGTTTCTCGCCAAGCAGGCCAAGGACGGGCTCGTCGCCTGGTAGCGAGGCCGCACGGGTCTCAGCTCCAGCGCCCCTCGACCCAGTACCAGCCCTTGCGGGAGTGCTTCCAAGTTCCGGAGACCCAGACGGCGCCGGCGCGCGGAGGCCGCTTCCAGCCTCCGTCCACCCAGATGTACGTGCTGCCGTCCCACCGGTAGTAACCCTTCGTCCAGACGTAGGAGGTGCCCGGCGATACGCCCTGGCTCTCCTCGAGCGGCTTCGGCGGCGCGACGTGGACGTAAACGGCGTTGGGAGGAGGAGGCGCGCAGGCAGCCGGAACGAGAACCGCCACGCCGAGCAGAAGCGGCGCGGCGATCTTCTTCACTTCCACTTCCCTTCGACCCAGTACCAGCCACCGTGCGCGTGCTTCCAGTGGCCCGGGGCCCAGACGACATGCGGCCGCGGCGGCAGAACCCAGTGGCCGGGCACCCAGACGTATGCCGTCCCGTTCCAGCGGTGGAAACCTCCAATCCAGACATAGTTCGGACCCGGCGCCACGACCTTCACTTCCACCGGAGGCGCCGGCGGCGCCACCTTGACGTAGACCCGCGTGCCAGCGAGCGCCGGCGCAGCGAAGAGACCCGCGGCGAGGAAAAGGCCCGCGAACGTCGACCACCGCCTCATCAGCTACCTCCTCGGATTCGACGAGCGCCGCTTCGGCCCGGTTGACGCGTCAGATCTCGTGCTGAAGCACCCGCCGGAGCGTGGCGGCGTCGATGTTGCCCCCGGACAGGATGACAGCAACCTTCTTGCCAGAAAGGGTATCGCGCAGGCGCAGGAGTCCAGCCAGGCCGGCGGCGCCCGCGCCCTCGGCCAGGTTGTGCGTCGTGCGCAGGAGCAGCCGCACGGCTTCGGCGATCTCCGCCTCCTCGACGAGAACGAAACCGGCCAGCCCTTCGCAGAGCGCGTCGAAGGTCATCGCGTACACGCTGCGTGTCGCGAGGCCATCCGCGAAAGTGTCGGCGCTCGCGCCTTCGACAGCGTGTCCGGCGTGGAACGAGTCGTGCGCGGAGCGAGCCCGCGCCGCCTGCACGGCGTAGACCCGAAGCGTGGGCTTGAGAGCTCGGGCGACGGTCAACGCGCCCACCGCCTGGGAACCGCCCCCGACGGCGACCACGATCGCGTCGAGGTCGGGGCGTTCGGAGAGGATCTCGAAGGCGAGCGTCCCGGCCCCGGCGATGACGTTCCGGTCGTTGGTCGAGTGGACCAGCCGCATCCCGCGTTCGGCGACGAAGCGCTGGGCCACCTTGACGGACTCGTCGTAGTCCGCGCCTTCCTCGACGAGTGTGGCGCCGTAGCCCCGCATCCCCTCGTTCTTCTCGGGGTTGTTTCCCCTCGGGACGCAGACGGTGATCGGGATGCCGAGAGCGGCGCCCACGAACGCGACGCCCAGTCCGTGATTGCCGCGCGTGGCCGCGACGACGCCCCGGCGCCGCTCGTCCGGAGACAGGCGCGTCAACGCCGAACAGGCGTTTCGCACCTTGAAGGAGTTGGTCGGGGCCTGGTTCTCGTGCTTGACCCACACCTCGATGCCGCCGCCGACCGCCGCGTCCAGCGGCGCGTACCTCCGCAGCGGCGTCGGCGCGACCCAGGGCCGGATCCGCTTCTGCGCCGCCAGAACGTCCTCGAACCGGATCGGCCACGCCGCGCTGCGCTCGACCTCGCCCATGAACCGTGAAAATATCCGGGCTCGAGATGCCCCCCAAGCGGAAAAAGAAGGTCGAGCCCAAGTCGCGCGGCCTCTCCCCTTCCGACATCGGCGCGGGAGATCCGTCCGCGGCCGCTGCGGGCCTCGCGGGGTCGATCGAGAAGGACGGCGGCGCGGCGCTGGCGGTCTACCGCGATCCTCTCGGCGGACACTGGCAGGTTCTCGCCTCGCTTCCGATCGATCTCGTCGAGCCCACGCCCTTCCAGCGCGATCTCTCCGACGCCCACGTCAAGCGCCTGACGGCGGTGCTCGAGGCGCTGGACCGCTTCCTCGATCCCATCATCGCGGTGCGGAGCGAGGACGGGCGGTACTGGACGCCCAACGGCAGCCATCGGCTGGCGTCGCTGAAGAAACTCGGCGCGAAGTCCGTCGTGGCCCTCGTCCTGCCCGAGCCCGAGATCGCCTACAAGATCCTCGCCCTCAACACCGAGAAGGCGCACAACCTGCGCGAGAAGTCCCTGGAAGTCGTGCGGATGGCGCGCGACCTCGCCACCAAGGATTCGCTCGCCGAGAAAGACTACGCGCTCGAGTTCGAGGAGGCCGCGTTCCTGACTCTCGGGATGTGCTACGAGAAGAACGGGCGCTTCGCGGGCGGCGCGTACCATCCCGTCTTGAAGCGCGTGGACACGTTTCTCGCCAAGCCCCTCGCGGCCGCGCTCGAGGTCCGCGCGAAGCGGGCCGAGCGCCTCGGCGAGCTCGAGGACGCCGTGTCCGAAGCCATGGCCGCTTTGAAGGCGCGAGGCTTCGAGAGCCCCTATCTGCGCGCGTTCGTCGTGGCGCGGATCAATCCGCTGCGGTTCCAGCGCGGGGCGAAGGCCGAGTTCGACGAGACGATCGACAAGATGCTCGCGTCCGCGAAGAAGTTCAAGGCGGACTCCGTCAAGCCCGAGCAGCTCGCCCGGGCCGGCGGAGCTTCGGAGGAGTGAGATGCGCAATCGCTGGATCGTCGCCGCCTTCCTCGCGTGCGCGCCGGTCGCCGCGGTCGCGAGCCCCGGCGCTCCCGACCTCGCGACCGCGAAGGTCGTGGACTTGACCCACACCTTCGACAAGACCACGATCTACTGGCCGACTTCGCCGTCGGCGTTCGAGCTCAAGTCCCTGGCCGACGGCCAGACGCCCGGAGGCTGGTTCTACCGGTCCAACGCGTTCTGCACGCCCGAGCACGGCGGCACGCATCTGGACGCGCCGAGCCACTTCGCGAAGGAGGGCCGATCCGCCGACCAGATCCCGGTGCGGCAGCTCATCGGCCCGGCCGCCGTCCTGGACGTCCGCGCGGCATCCGCGAAGGACCCGGATTATCGGCTCACGCTGGACGACGTGAAGGCCTGGGAGAAGAGGCACGGCCCGATCCCCGCCGGCGCGATCGTCCTGCTTCGAACGGGATGGAGCACACGCTGGCCCGACCGCAAGAAGTACCTCGGCGATGACACTCCGGGGGACGCGTCGAAGCTCCATTTCCCGTCCTACGGACAGAAGGCGGCCGAGTATCTCGTGCGCGACCGCAAGGTCTCCGCGATCGGCGTCGACACCGCTTCGATCGACTACGGCGCGTCGAAGGACTTCCTCGTGCACGTCGTCGCCAACGGCGCCAACGTGCCGGGACTCGAGAACCTGGACCATCTCGAGGAGCTGCCGGAATGGGGAGCCTGGGTGGTCGCGCTGCCGATGAAGATCGGCGGGGGCTCGGGCGGCCCGCTGCGCATCGTCGCGCTGCTGCCGTCGGCCCCGTGATCGCGCCGCCGCACCCCTTCGGTCTCCACCGGTCACTCGATCCCTTGGGCGTCCTTCCGCAGGCCGCGCGGCGGCTCGACGCCACGCCCCGGGCGCTGGAGAACGAGATCGCGGTGTCGGTGCGCGCGCTCTCGATCGACTCGGCGTCCTTCCGGCAGCTCCGCGAGACCGAGGCCGCGACGGGCGAGCCCGTCGGCGGCCAGATCGCCCGCATCGTGAAAGAGCGCGGCAAGATGCAGAACCCGGTGACCGGCTCCGGCGGGATGCTCCTGGGCGAGATCGCCGAGGTCGGCGCCGGCCACCCCGCGGCCGGGACGCTGTCGCGCGGCGATCGCGTCGCGTCTCTGGTCTCCCTGACGCTGACTCCCCTTCACCTCGATACCGTGGGCGCCGTCCACGTCGAGACCGAGCGCGTCGAAGTTTCGGGGACGGCGATTCTCTTCGCGCGCACGCTCTTCGCGCACCTGCCGGCGGATTTTCCCGAGGGCGTCGCCCTGGCCGCGTTCGACGTCGCGGGAGCCCCCGCGGCCGTCCTGCGCGACGCCCGGCCCGGCCAGACGGTCCTCGTCGTCGGCACCGGGAAGGCGGGCCTGCTGTGTCTGGCGGCGGCACGCGAGGCGGTCGGACCGCAGGGCCGCGTGCTCGCCGTCGAGCCTTCTCCGCGCGCCGCCGAGCGCGCGCGCGTTCTGGGCTTCGCCGACGAGGTGTTCGCGATCGACGCCCGCGATCCGGTGGCGATGCTCTCGGCCGTCGAGGCTGCGACATCCGGAGTGCTCGCCGATCTCGTCGTCAACGTGGCCAATGCGCCGGGGACCGAAGCCGCCAGCGTGCTCTGTGCCCGCGACGACGGCGCCGTCCTGTACTTCGGCATGGCGACGTCGTTCTCGGCCGCCGCGCTCGGCGCCGAGGGGCTCGCCAAGCCGACACGGTTGTGGATCGGCAACGGCTTCGTGCCCGGCCACGACGAGACGGCATTGGCGCTTCTGCGCCGCCATCCCTCCCTCTCGGCCGCGTTCGCGTCGCTCGCGGGGCCCGCGCGGTGAGCGCCGCCGGGTCGCTGGCCGCGCGTCTGCGCGCGTCCGGAGCCCGTCGCGTCGCGTTCCTCGGTCTCGCCAAGAACGTCGGAAAGACCACGGCCCTGGTCTCCGTGCTGGCCGAGCTTCACCGGATGGGCGTGGCCGCGGGGACGACCTCGGCTGGACGCGACGGGGAGGCCTTCGACGCCATCACCGGAGAACCGAAGCCGCGCTTCCGGGTATGGCCGGGGCAGCTCCTGGCCTCCGCCGCGTCCACGTTCGCCGCCGCGTCGTTCCCCTCGACCGAGGTCGCCACACTTTCCTTCCCCACCCGGTTCGGCCCGGTCCAGCTTCGCCGCTCCGACGGAGAGGGAGAGATCGAGTTGATCGGACCCTCGACGGCCGCGCAGATGGACCGATCGGCCGCGGCCCTCGAGGCGGCCGGCGCCGAGATCCTGCTCCTCGACGGCGCGATCGGCCGGCGCGCTTTCGCGGGGGCTCGCGTCGCCGACGCCGTGGTCCTCTGCGTGGGAATGGCGGCCGGAGCGAAGATCGATGCGGTCCTCGCCGCGACGCGCGGGGCGCTGGAGCTGCTGAGGCTGAAGGCTCCGCGCGAGGACGCGGCGATCGCGCCCCGCGAAGGCGCCGTCACCGGCGTTTCGCTCGCCGAGCGTCCGCCGTCGCCCGGCGAGACGCTCGTGGCCGAGGACTTCACGTCGATCTTTCTGACGCCGGAGGAGCGCCGCGCCTTGCGCGACCGGGGCGTCTCGCTGGCCGTCCGGAAGCCCGCCCGTCTGCTGGCCGTGACCGCCAACCCCACGGCTCCGGCGCGGCCTCCGGTCCCCGCCGAGCGCTTCTTCGAAGCGCTCGTTCGCGAAGCGGCCGGAACTCCCGTCTACGATCTCGAGGCTGACCTCGAGTCACGCTGAGGCGCCTCTCGTATACTTTTCGCGCCCATGTCCGGAAAACTCGACCTGCCCGCCGCCGAGATCGAGCGCTGCCGGGCGCTGGCGCGGACGGTCGCGGAGGGCGTGCGGGCCGAGACCGAGCAGTACACCACAGTCTCCACGGAACGGACGGTGCTGCGCCTTCTCGGCGTGGACGGCGTCGATGCCGACGAGGTGCCGATTCCCAACCGCGCCGTCGACGCCCTGCAGCAGGCCGGCCGGTTGTCGCGAGGCGCGGCCGTATGGATGGGCAGCGCGATGGCGGGCGGCGCGGCCGATCCCTCGGACGCCGCGCGGCGCCTGATCGAGTCCGGCGGCAGCCTTCTCGAGCACCCGCGCTGGCGCGACGCGATCGCTCCGCACGTCGAACGGGGGCTCGCGCGAATACGGAAGAATCGCGCCGAGCGCGAGCGCCGCCTGGCGGCTCATCCGGCGGAAGAGCTGCCGCTCCTGTACGCGATCGTGGCCACCGGAAACATCCACGAAGACGTGGTCCAGGCCGCGGCGGCGGCGCGCGCCGGCGCCCAGTGCATCGCCGTCATCCGCTCGACGGCGCAGTCTCTGCTGGATCACGTCCCCTACGGCGCGACGACCTCCGGTTTCGGCGGCACGTACGCGACACAGGAGAACTTCCGGCTGATGCGCGCGGCGCTCGACGCGCTGGAGCCCGAGCTCGGCCGCTACGTCCGGCTCGTCAACTACTGCTCGGGCCTCTGCATGCCCGAGATCGCGGCGATGGGCGCCTTCGAGCGTCTCGACATGATGTTGAACGACGCGCTCTACGGAATCATCTTCCGCGACATCAATCCCCTCCGGACGCTCATCGATCAGAACTTCTCCCGCCGCATCAACGGGGTCGCCGGCGTGGTCATCAACACCGGAGAGGACAACTACCTGACGACGGCCGACGCCGTCGAGCAGGCGCCGGCGGTGCTGGCGTCGCAGTTCATCAACGAGCGGCTCGCGAAAGACGCCGGGCTGGAGACCTGGCAGATCGGGCTCGGCCACGCTTTCGAGATCGACCCGGAGCTCGAGGACGGGCTGCTCTACGAGATCGCCCAGGCCGAGGCCGCGCGGGAGATCTTCCCCGAAGCCCCCCTGAAGTACATGCCGCCGACCAAGCACATGACCGGGAACGTCTTTCGCGGCTATCAGCAGAACGCGCTCTTCGTGCTGACGTCGGTAGCCACCCGCCAGTCGATTCACCTTCTGGGCATGCTGACGGAGGCGCTCCACACGCCCTTCCTCCACGACCGCTGGCTCGCCATCGAGCAGGCGAAGACGATCCGGACGAATGCCCGGCACCTCGCCGACGAGATCGCCTTCCGGCCCGACGGCCGGATCGTCCGTCGCGCGCGCGAGGTCCTCTCGGGCGCCGGGAGGATCCTCGAGCGCGTGGCCGAGCGGGGACTCTTCGCCGCCCTGGCCGACGGCGTCTTCGCGGACACCCGCCGGCCAAAGGACCGCGGCCGCGGCTTCGAGGGCGTGGTCCGCCGCGACGCCGACTACGCGAACCCGTTCATGGGGGCGTGGAGCGCGGCGCCCGCCGGGGCTCGCACGTGACCTCGCCGCGAAGCGTTCGCCCGTACGGCGACAAGAAGAACGACGGCGCCGTCCAGCTCTCCTTCACGCTTCCCGTCGCCAAGTCCGCCGCCGCGGTCGAGGCCGCCAAGCGCTACGTATCCCAGATGGGAGTGCGCGAGCCCTACGTCACTCTGGCCGAGGCGATCGCTCCGGACTTCACGTACTTCGTGGTCTACGGGCGGGCGACGCACGACGTCGACCTCTCCGCCATCGCGGTCGAGGAGGCTCCCTCGAGGACGCTCGACCGCGAGGCGATCGACGCCGAGATCGCCCGGCGCTTCGGCCGGCGGCTGATCGTGCTCGGCTGCGCGCTGGAGTCCGACGCGCACACGGTCGGTCTCGACGCCATCTTCAACATGAAGGGCTTCGCCGGCGACTACGGCCTCGAGCGCTACCACGGGTTCGACGCCCGCAATCTCGGAGCGCAGGTGCCAGTCGCCGAGGTGGCTCGGCAGGTTCGCGTCGCGGGAGCGGACGCCGTGCTCGTCTCCGCCACGGTGACGCAGAACGAGATCCACATCCGCCACATGACCGACCTCGTCGACATGCTGGAAGCCGAACGCCTGCGCGATCGCGTCGTCCTGGTCGCCGGCGGCGCCCGCGTGGACCATGCCCTCGCCAAGGAGCTCGGGTACGACGCCGGCTTCGGCCCAGGCACCACGGCCTCGCGCGTCGCCGCCTTCCTCCTCGAGGAGGTGTCGCGGCGGCACGGCGTCGGGACTCTCGCATGAGCGACCGCGTTCTCCTGCGCCTGCGCGTCGGAGCCGAACAGGCGCACTACGGCGGCGGGCTCGTGGACGGGGCGTTCGTCCTGAAGCTGTTCGGCGACGCCGCGACGGAGCTCCTGATCCGGCGCGACGGCGACGAGGGCCTCTTCCGCGCCTACTCCTCGGTCGATTTCCTGGCGCCGGTCCACGGCGGCGACTACCTCGAGGTCGAGGCGGAGCTGACGCGCGTCGGCAAGACGTCGCGGGAGTTGCGCTTCGAGGCGCGCAAGGTGATCGCGCCGCTCGAGGGGTCGGCGGCCCGAGTCCTGGAGCCTCCCCAGGTCGTCGCGCGCGCGGTCGGCACGTGCGTCGTCCCGATCGAGAAGCAGCGGAGCCGAGGATGAGCGACGAGCTTCTGATCACCGTAGCCGGCGTGGGCGCCGAAGTGACCCGGGAGCAGCAGCCGAACCTTCCGCTCCTGCCGGACGAGGTCGGGGAGGAGTACCGCCGCGCGTACGACGCCGGCGCCACCATCGGCCACATCCACGGACGCCTCCCCGACGGACGGCCCACGCAGGACCGCGAGACTTTCCGCGCCTACGCCGCCGCGATCCGCCAGCGATGCCCGATCCTCCAACAGTTCTCCACCGGCGGCGCCGTCGGGATGACCGTCGAGGAACGGATCGAGGCCGTGGACCTCAAGCCCGACATGGCGACGCTGACGCTGGGGACCTGCAACTTCGGCGACGACGTCTTCGAGAACTCGCTTCCGGCGATCCGGGCGATTCTGTCGCGGCTGCAGCAGCACGGCATCACCCCGGAGCTCGAGATCTTCGACGACGGCATGCTCGCCACCGCCGACGTGCTCTTCGCCAAGGGGTTACTTCAGCCCCCGGCGCACTTCGATTTCGTGCTGGGTGTGCCGGGCGCCGCGGCGGCCACCGCCGAGAACCTGAACCACTTCGCGCGCTCGATCCCCACCGGGTGCACCTGGACGGTCGCCGGGATCGGGAGACGCCAGACCGCGATGGCGACGATGGCGATCGCGATGGGGGGGCACGTGCGCGTCGGCTTCGAAGACAACATCTACTACCGCAAGGGAGAGCTGGCCGACTCCAACGCCCGCTTCGTCGAACGCGTGGTGCGCATCGCCCGGGAGGTGGGACGGGAGCCCGCCTCGATCGCGCAGGCGCGCGCGATCCTGCGCCTCCCCGCCGCCGCTTGAGCGCCCCCGCGCCGCGCGAGGCGGGCGAGCTCGCCCGGGGGCTCAACCTCTGGGACACGACGCTGCTGCTTCTCGGGAGCGCCATCGGAGGAGGCATCTTCCTCACGCCTTCGGTGATCGCGCGGGCCCTGCCGTCGGAGGCCGCGATCCTGTTCGTTTGGATCGTCGGAGGCCTACTCACCATCGCCGGCGGCTTCGTCTTCGCCGAGATGGGAGCCATGCTCCCGAAGGCCGGCGGAATGTACATCTACATTCGCGACGCCTTCGGCCAGTTGCCCTCGTTCCTCTACGCCTGGGTCGCTTACTGGATCATCATCACCGGATCGACCGCCGCCGTGGCCGTGGGATTCGCGGAATACCTCTCGGTCTTCGCTCCGTCGCTCTCGACCAAACACGTCCTGGCGTCGCTCGGGCCGATCGAGATCTCGGCCGGCCAGCTCGTCGCCGTTGCATTGACCCTCCTCCTGTCGGCAACGCATTACGTCGGAGTCCGGGAAGGAGCCCGCGTCCAGGGCGCGCTGACCGCCTTGATCGTCCTGGCGCTCCTCGGGTTTGGGATCGGCGGATTCCTCGCGCCGGCTTCGGCGCAGGCGGCCGCGCTCGCCCCGCCGGGCCTCCCTCCCGTCAGTCTCGCCGGCTTCGGCATCGCGATGATCGCGGTGTTCTGGTGCTTCTACGGCTGGAACGAGATCGTGGCGGTCGCCGGCGAAGTGGCGCGCCCCGAGCGAAATCTTCCCCTCGCGCTCATCCTCGGCACGTCGCTCATCACGCTCCTCTATCTCGGCGCCAATGTCGCTTTTCTCAGGGCGATTCCTCCGTGGGAGCTGGCGAACGTGTCGCAGCCGGCGGCGGTCTCCGCGCAACGCTTGTTCGGCTCGGGCGCGACGCGACTCATCGCGCTGGCCGTGGTCGCCGCCGCGGCGGGCTGCACGTCCGCTGGGCTCGTGCCCGCCCCGCGCGTCGTCTACGCTCTGGCCAAGGACGGCCTCTTTCCGAAGGCATTCGCGCGCGTGCACCCCCGCTTCCGCACGCCCTCCTTCGCGATCGTGGTCCAGGGCATCTGGATGTCGCTCCTGTGCGTGTCCGGAAAGTACGAGCAGCTCTACACGTACGCCACGTTCGCCGTGGTCCTCGCGTATGCCGCGACGGGCGTCGCCCTCTTTGTCTTCCGGCGAAACGCGCCGAACCTCCCGCGCCCGTATCGCTGCTGGGGTTATCCCGTCGTTCCCGCCATCTTCGTCGCCAGCGCGGTGCTCCTGGCGGCGAATACGATCCGGGAGCAGCCGAAGGAGACGCTGGCGGGTATCGCGATCATGGCTATCGGAATTCCGTTCTACTTCCTTCAGCGGCGCCGCCGCGATCGGAGCGTGTCATGACGGCCGCCCTTCTTCTCGCGATCCTCCTGGCGGCGAGCCCTCCCCCGCCTGACGGCGAAGTCCTGACGGGCTTTTCTCCCGAGCGCGACGCCTGGCAGCGGGACTACGAGAAGCGGTTTCTGGCGCTTCCCCAGCCCGAAGAGTGCGGGGCGATCCTCCGGGAGCTGACGAAGACGCCGCACCTCGCGGGCACGGACGGGAACGCCCGAGTCGCCGCGTTCCTGGCGGCGGAATACAAGAAGGCCGGGTTCGACGTGACGACGCCGAGCTACGACGTGCTCCTGTCGTACCCGAAGAGCGCGAAGCTCGAGATCCTGGGCGAGCCCGGCGTGGCGCTGGGCCGTGGAGAGCCGCCGATCCCGTCGGATCCCGACACGGACGTTCCCGAAGCGGCGATGCCGTGGAACGCGTACGCGCCGGCGGCGCAGGTCACCGCCGAGGTCGTCTACGTCAACCGCGGGAGCGCCGAAGACTACGACGGCCTCGCGAAGATGGGCGTGGACGTGCGCGGCAAGATCGCGCTCGCACGCTACTTCGGCGGCTACCGCGGGGGCAAGTCTCTCGAGGCCGAGAAGCGCGGTGTGCTGGCCGTGCTGGTCTACTCGGATCCGATCGACGACGGCTGGTTCCAGGGCGCCGCCTATCCGGACGGACCCTGGGGACCGTCCGCGCACTTCCAGCGCGGGGCCAACGTCTACGACTTCATCGTCCCCGGCGACCCGCTGACGCCCGGATGGGCTTCGACCGCCGACGCGAAGAGGATCCCGATGGCGGACTCGGAGATCCTGCCGAAGATGCCGATGATGCCCCTCTCGGCGCGGGACGCCGCCGAGATCCTGAAGCGGCTTCGCGGGCCCGCCGTGCCGGAATCTTCGTGGCAGGGGGTCGCGCTTGCCGACACGTATCACGTGGGTCCGGGCCCGGTGCGCCTGTCGCTCGAGATCGATAACACCCGCGAGCGCCGCAGGATCACCAACGTCATCGCGACGCTCAAGGGCACCGACGAGCCCGACCGGAAGATCCTGCTCTCCAATCACTACGACGCCTGGGTCTACGGAGCGGTGGATCCCTCCTCCGGCACCGCCGCGATGCTGTCGCTGGGCCGCGCGCTCGGCAGGCTCGCCGCCGACGGATGGCGGCCGCGGCGAACGATCGTCATTGCCTCGTGGGACGCCGAGGAGTACACCCTGACGGGCTCGACGGAGTGGGGCGAGGAGAACGAGAAGGACCTGAAGAAGAACGCCGTCGTCTGCATCAACGTGGACGAGGCGACCCACGGCCGCAACTTTTCCCCGTCCGCCTCTCCCCTGCTCTTCCGCGCGATCCGCGAGGCCGCCCGCGATCTCCCCGATCCCTCCGACCCCAAACGCAGCCTCGCCGACGCCTGGCGCGCCAACGCCGGTTTCATCGGCGTGCAGAGCTACGCGACCTCGACTGGGGTGAGCGAGGAGCTTCCGGTCGCGGTCCTGGGCAGCGGCTCGGACTACACGGTCTTCTTCAACCATATCGGCGTGGCGTCGACCGATCTCGTGTTCGACGGCCCTTACGGCGTCTACCACTCGGTTTACGACACGTACGAATGGATGGCGAAGCAGGGCGACCCGGGCTTCCTCTACCACGCGGCGATGGCGAAGTACGCCGGTCTTCTGGCCTTGCGATTCGCCAACGCCGACACGCTGCCTTTCGACGGGGCGGCGTACGGTCTCGAGATCGCCCGTTATGCCGACGAGCTGCGGGCCCTCCCCGCGGCGTCTCCGCACTCGGTCGCACTGTCCGCGCTCGCGCAGAAGGCCCGCGCCTGGAGCGCCGCCGCCGGGCTGGCGCAGAAGGCGATCTTCACGCGCCTTCACGAGCGGCGGACGCCTCCGCCGGACTTCAAGGACGCCAATACCTGGCTGCTGTCGCTCGAGCGCGCGGTCCTGGACGCTCCGGGAATCCCGGGACGTCCGTGGTTCCGGCACCTCGTGTACGGGCCTTTGCCGTCCTACCGCGCCGAGACCCTGCCCGCGATCCGTGAAGCGATCGTCGAGGGGCGCTCGGAGTTTGCGGGCCTCCAGATCCGGCGGCTCGGAGACCGGCTCGACGCCGCGACGGCGGCGGCAAAGGCCGCGTTCGGTGGACCCGCTCCGCGCCCGACGCCGCGAAGAAAGTAGCGAACGCCCGGCTCTAGCGAGTGACGACGGTCGCCGCCGCCGGAGCCGGCTCGCCGGGCGTGTCCGCCGCGGGCATCGGCTGCCACCATCCGAGGATCCGGTTCACGTAGGACACGGTCTCGCGATAGGGCGGCACGCCGCCGTATGTCTCGACCGCGCCCTCGCCCGCGTTGTAGGCCGCCAGCACCAGCTCGGGCCGATGGCCGAAGCGGTCGACCAGCTCGCGAAGGTAGCGCACGCCGCCCCGCACGTTGGAGGCCGGGTCGAAGGGTTTCTTCACCTCGAGCCGACGGGCCGTCGCGGGCATGAGCTGCATCAGGCCTCTCGCGCCTTTCCGCGACACGGCCCGCGGCTGATAGTTCGACTCGGCCCGAATCAGGGCCGAGACCATGGACGAGTCCAGGTTCGCGCGGCGAGACTCTTCCTCGATGAGCGCGTCGTAGGGAGTCGAGAAGAGCGGCCTGCGATCCGGGCGGTACGAGAGGTCGGCGACGACCACGCGCGCGGTTTCGTCCTGGACGACCACGGTATCCACCACGACTTCGTCATCCACGATCCGCTCCACACGGTCGAGGTCCACCAGGTAGCTGCCGCCGCCGGGAAGCGAGATCTCCAGCTGTTCGGAGAGGACCCGGTAGCCGGCGGCCTTCACCACCCGGCCGTCCTCGAAGACGACCAGCTCCGCCCGGGCCGCGGGCGCGGCGAGGCACGACACACAGGCGAACCCCGCCAGGGCAGTAAAACGGCGCATTCGGGAGCCGAAACCCGCCCCGCCGCCGGGGCATTCCGAAAACGGGGCCTTCACCGCCCCATTTTCGCACGCCCGGCCCGGCCCGCCCGGGGGTGGTACCGGTCGTAGACCCGCCGGAGCCGGCCCCGCGAAACCTGCGTGTAGACCTGCGTGGTCGCGATGTCGGCGTGCCCGAGCATCATCTGGAGGGCCCGAAGATCCGCCCCGTGCTCGAGCAGGTGGGTCGCAAACGAGTGCCTCAGGGAGTGGGGCGTGAAAGGGGTCCGGATGCCGGCCTCGCGTCCGTAACCGTCGATGAGCTGCCAGAAGCGTTGCCGGGTCATCGCACCGCCGCGGGTCGTCAGGAAGAGCGCCGGAGAGCGCTTCGCGTCCAAGGCCGGACGCGCGACGTCGAGATACCGGGACAGCCAGCGCGCCGCCGACTTGCCGAACGGGACGAGGCGCTCCTTGCCTCCCTTTCCTCGGACCCGCAGGATCCCGGCCTCCAGGTCCGGAGCGTCCTTGGGGAGACCCACGATCTCCGACACGCGCAGGCCCGAGGCGTAGAGGAGCTCGAGCATCGCGCGATCGCGCAGGCCCAGAGGCCCCGAAGCGTCGGGCGTATCGAGCAGCGCCTCCACCTCCCGCTCCGACAGTGCCTTGGGCAGCGCGAGGCCCGCCTTGGGGCTCGCCATGTCCGCCGTCGGATCCTGCTCGAAGCCGAGATGGGCCGCGGCGAATCCGTAAAAGCCCCGCACTGCGGAGAGAGACCTCGCCGTCGAACGCGAGGACAGGCCCCGCGATCTCAGGTGCGCCAGGTACCGGCCCAGGTCCGACCGCGACGTCTTCGACGCGGCGAGCCCGCGCGAGGCGAGGAAACGTCCGAACGCCTCGAGGTCGCTGCGGTACGCGGCGACGCTCGCCGGCGAGAGTCCGCGTTCCACGGAGAGGTGATCCAGATACGTCGGCAGCTCCCGGTCGAGGAAGGACGAGGTCGGAGCGGGCGGTTTCGAAGGGCGCGGGCTGCGGCGGGTCTTTCTAATGGGTCGTCGCGGCGGGCGCGAAGCGCTGGACGACCTCGAGGACTTCGTCGTCCAGGAGCACGTGGTCGCTCTCCTTCGCGCGGCGGAAGATCGCGTCCACGAGCTCGGGGCGCGGCTCGATACCGCGGCTCTCCAGCCAGCACTGCACGTTGGACAGCCCGCTCATCGGGCCGACCTCGATGATCTGGTGACGGCCGATCATGCTCGCCGGCACGCCCGAGTAGACGCGGTCGGAGAGCCATTCGTCGCCTTTCTTGCGCGCCTTGATGATCGCGGCGGCATGCACACCGGTCCCCGTGCGGAAGGCGTCCTTGCCGACGATCGGGTAGTTGTCGGGGATCCGGACCGCGGTCGCTTCGGAAACGGCCGAACAGTAGTCGTGGAGCCGCGTCAGATCGCGGTCGATCCAGCCCAGCAGCTGCAGGTTGACGAGGAGCTGGTCCATCGGCGTGTTGCCGACCCGCTCGCCGATTCCGAGGGCGCACGCGTGCACGCGGTGTGCGCCGGCTTCCAGCGCCCAGAGCGCGTTGGTCACCCCGAGCCCGCGGTCCTGATGGCCGTGCCAGTCCACCTTGACCTCGGGGTCGATCTCGTCCGCGACGGAGCAGACGAACTTCACGAGGTTGCGGACGCCGTCGGGCGTGGCGTGGCCGACGGTGTCGCACACGCAGACGCGCTTGGCCCCCGCGCGGATCGCCGTGGAATACATGCGCCGGATGTGGTCCGGCTGCGCGCGCGTCGTGTCCTCTGTGACGTACATGACCGGCAGCCCCTCGCGCACCGCCAGCGAGACGGCGTCCTCGGAGAGCTTGAGCATCCGGTCGAAATCCCAGTCCTCGGCGTACTGGCGGATCGGCGAGGAACCGATGAAGCAGGCGACCTCGATCGGAATGCCGACCTTCTGCGAGATCTCGATGATCGGAACGATGTCCGCTGCCACGGTGCGCGCCGCGCAATTGGGGCGGATCTTCATCTTGGACCGGACGATTTCCTGGGCCAGCCGCGTGACCGTTTCCACCACGTGCGGGCCGGCGCCCGGCAGACCGATGTCGGCGGAGTCGATCCCGAGAGCTTCCATCAGGTGGAGGATCCGGATCTTCTGTTCGAGCGACGGGCTCCGGACCGATGGAGACTGCAGGCCGTCGCGCAGAGTCTCGTCGTCGAGCTCAACTCGTCCCCGTGCCGGGACGGCCGTGCCGCCGGCGCGGTTCCAGTCGTAAATCAGTTCGGAGTCCGATGGGTGCACGGCGCGCTCGTCCATCACGATTTTATCACCCGGGTCCGCACGCGCCGGGCCGCCCTAACGTCCCGTGAAGCGGGCCGGACGCTTCTCGAGGAATGCCGTCATGCCCTCTTTCGTGTCCGTGGTCGCGGCGCACAAACCGAAAAGAGTCGCCTCGAGGCCCAGACCCTCGGCAAGCGGCATTTCGAGGCCCCGATGGATCGCCTCGATGACGTAGCGGCAGGCGACGGGCCCGTTGGCGAGGATCGCCTTCCCCATCTCGCGGGCCGCCGCGAGAGCCTGCCCGGCCGGCACGACCCGGTTGACGAGTCCGATGCGATAGGCCTCGGCCGCGTCGATCTGCTCGGCGGTCAGGCAGAGCTGCATCGCCCGGCCCTTACCCACCAGACGGGCGAGGCGCTGGGATCCGCCGTACCCCGGAAGGATCCCGAGCTTGACCTCGGGTTGGCCGAAGCGCGCGTTCTCCGCGGCGATCCGGATCGTGCACGCCAGCGCCAGCTCGCACCCACCACCCAGGGCGTAGCCGTTGACCGCGGCGATGACGGGCTTTCCGAGCGTCTCGAGCTTGGCCAGGACCGCCTGGCCTTTCAGCGCGTGCTCGCGCCCCTCCACGGGGGAGAGCTTCGCGAGCTCGCCGATGTCGGCTCCAGCGATGAAGGCCTTCTCTCCCGCGCCGGTGATGACGACGACGCCGACCGACTCGTCCGCGCGCGCTTGGTCGAGGGCGCGGTCGAGGGCCGCCATCACTTCGGAGTTCAGCGCGTTCAGCTTCTCCGGACGGTGGATCGTCAGCGTCCGGATGCGGTCCGAGGTCTCGACCAGGACGAGCTCGCTCACTTCTCCCCTCCGTAGTCGTAGAAGCCGCGGCCGGACTTGCGGCCGTACCGTCCGGCCAGGACCATGCGCTTCAAGAGCGGCGGCGGAGCGAAGCGCTGCTCGCGGTACTCGTCGAACATGATCTCGGCGATCGCGTAGGTCGTGTCGAGGCCCACGAAGTCCAGCAGCTTCAGCGGCCCCATCGGATGCCCGCAGCCGAGCTCCATGCCCTTGTCGATGTCCTCTTTCGTCCCGACGCCGGCCTCCAGCGCCCGCACGGCGTCCAGGATGTAGGGAACCAGCAGGCGATTCACGATGAAGCCCGAGTTGTCCTGGGTGCGGATGGGCTCCTTGCCGAGCGACTTGGCGAAGTCGAAGACGATCTGGAAGGTCTCCTCCGACGTCGCGATCGTCCGGACGACTTCGACGAGCTTCATGACCGGGACCGGGTTGAAGAAGTGGAGCCCGGCGAAACGGTCGGGGCGGGAGGTCGCCGCGGCGAGCTCGGTGATCGTCAGCGACGAAGTGTTCGAGCAGAAAATCGTGTCTCGCTTGCAGATTCCGTCGAGCGTCTTGTAGGTCTCCTTCTTGACGTCGAGGTTTTCGACGATGGCCTCCAGGACGATGTCGCAGTCGGACAGGTCCTCGAGCTTCGTCGTGGATGCAATGCGCGCCCGGGCCGCGTCCCTATCGGCCGCCGGGAGCTTGCCCTTCTCCACCGCTTTCCCGAGCGAGGCTTCGATTTTCCCGATGCCCTTCTTCACGAGGTCCTCGCTGACCTCACGGACGACCGTCGCGTAACCCGCTTTCGCGCAGACCTCGGCGATGCCCGAGCCCATCAGGCCCGCGCCCAGGACACCGACTTTACGAATCGCCATCGCTCTTCGAATCCTCCTCTTTCCGGGCCGGCGATCCCGGCTCGATCTCGATCTCGTGTCCGGCCTCCTCGGGCTCGCCGCAGAAGTTGCGCAGCGTCAGGGTTTGCACGAAGGCCGGACCCGTCAGAGCCAGGGTCGGCGTGGACGGCGCCACCACGATCCAGCCGTTCTCGGTCCAGTGACGCAGCGCCTGCCGGCAGAGGCCCCCCTCGTTCAGCGTCGTCATCACGGCGTTCAGGTCTCCGGTTCCGCGGGCGCGCAGGTCGCGCAGGAAGTCGTCCACCGCGGCGGCGCGGACCGGGAAATCGAGGATCCGCTCCGTCCAGTTCATCAACCCGACACCTGGAGGTACGGCGCCTCGTTGCAGCCGTGCGTCTCCGGGTTTCCAAGCTGGTCGCTGCCGATCTCGTTGAAGATCGTCGCGACGACGACCGGCTTCAAGTCTTTCAGGTCCCAGTACAGGTCCATCGTGCCGAGGCCGGTCAAGCCCATCGTCGCGACGACGTCCTCGTAGCGCACGCTCCCTCCCGCGGGAACGTGAAACGGGAGCGAGCGATCCGTCGGCTGCTCGGCCCGGCCGGCGGGGTGGAACACGAGGCGCCCGGCCATCCCGTTGAAGTTCGGGTTGACGAGCTGGACCGAAGTCTCGAAGTGCGATCCGAAGTCTCCGGCGAGGGAGCCGGCGACCGGGAGATAGCCGGCCAGCCCTTCGGTCGGCTGAGCGATGCCCGGCCAGGGAGAGACGAGGAGCGCCGCGAGGAAGGCGAGCCGGGTGCGCAAAGCCATGCGACCTCCTTCGACGTTTTTAGACCGGTCCTAGGACAGCGACTCGACGACGACGGCGATGCCCTGACCGCCGCCGATGCAGGCTCCGGCCAGGCCGTAGCGCACACCGCGGCGGCGCATCTCCTTCAGGAGCGTCAGCGTGCAGCGTGTTCCTGTGGCCGCCAGGGGATGGCCGAGCGCGATGGCGCCGCCGTTGACGTTCAAGAGCTCCTGGTCGAGACCGAGCTCGCGGATCACGCCGAGGATCTGCCCGGCGAAGGCTTCGTTGATCTCCCAGAGACCGATGTCCTTCTGCGAAAGGCCGGCCCGCGCAATCGCCGCGCGCGCCGCCGGCGCCGGGCCTAGACCCATCAGCTCGGGCTCGACACCCACGACCGCCCAGGAGACCAGCCGCCCCAGCGGCTTCTTGCCCCGAGCGGCGTCTTCGGACGCAACGACCACCGCTGCCGCTCCGTCCACAATGCCCGAGGCATTGCCGGCCGTGACCGAGCCGTCCTTGCCGAAGGAAGGAGGCAGCGCCGCGAGTCCTTCCAGCGTCGAATCCGGGCGCATGTGATCGTCCTTCTCGATGCGGACGGTCTTTCGCCCCGCCTTGACCTCCACGGGCACGACCTCTTCCGACAGCCGGCATGCCGACCAGGCCGCGGCCGCCCGCTGCTGCGACGACAACGCATAGGCGTCCTGCTCGGCGCGGGTAATCCCGTACTTCTTGGCGACGCGGTCCGACGTCTGCGCCATGTAGAGGCCGCAGTAGGAGTCCATCAGCGCGACCATCAGAGAGTCTTCGAGCTGCCCCTGGCCGAGCCTCAAACCCTTTCGCGCGCCCCGGATGACGTGCGGGGCCTGGGACATGTTTTCCATGCCTCCGGCCAGGACTGTCTTGGCCTCCCCGAGGAGAATCCGCTGCGCTCCCTGCACAATTGACTCGAAGCCGGAGCCGCACAGGCGGTTGACGGTCAACGCCGGGACCTCCTTCGGCACGCCGGCTTTCAGGGCGACGTGGCGGGCGCCGTAGATCGCGTCGCCCGAGGTCTGGAGGGCATTGCCGAAGATGACGTGGTCGATGGCGCCGGGCTCGACTCCGCTGCGCGCGAGAGCCTCGCGGGACGCGTGGACCCCGAGGTCGATGGCCGAAACGTCGGAGAAAGCGCCGTTGTACTCGGTCATCGGAGTCCGGGCGCCTTCCAGAATGAGGATGGGTTGATTCGCCATGGAGCCCGGCAGTCTATCGCAATCCTGCGGGAATGCGGGTCAGCCCAGGCTCTCGTACGCCGCGCGGTGAAAGCGCTGACGCACCTCGTTGAATGGGATCTCCTTGACCTCGGGATGAATGCGGTTGGTCAGGAGCACGAGAATCCACTCGCGAGCGGGATCGATCCAGAGCGATGTGCCCGTGAAGCCGGTGTGGCCGAAGCTTCCCGCGCTCATCTCGGGGATCGCCGAGCCCGCGCCGCGCCGGCCCTGCCACGAGAGACCTCGGGCCTCCGGAAGCTCCTCCGTGCGATCGGCGCCGAAGGCGGCGAGCCGCGGCGACAGCCATGGGAGGGCGAGCCTCCAGACGTCGCGTGCCGTGCCGAAGAGACCGGCGTGCCCCGCGACACCGCCCCGCCGGAAGGCGTTTCCGTCGTGGACCTCTCCGCGCACCACGCCGTCTCGAAAGCCCGCGTACGCGAGGCCCCGCGTCGCGACCATCGCGCGCTCGAACCGATCCCCTCTCTCCGTGGCGGCGCAGACTGCCTGCGGACCCGGCAGAAATCTCGCGCGGGAGCCGGCGGGCGAAGCGACGGCCTCGAGGAACAGCCGGTCCAGCGGCGCGCCGAGCGCGGTTTCGAGAATCTCGCCCAGCAGCAGGAAGTTCGGGTCGCCGTAGATCACACGCTTTCCGGGGGCGTCTTCGGGGTCGAGCTGTGCGAGCGCGCGTCGGTACGCGGCCGGGCCTTCTCCTCGAACGTAGAGCGGAAACCACGCGGGCAGGCCCGAGGTGTGCGTCAGGAGGTGGGCGAGTGTGATTCCGTCGTAACGCGTCCGCTTCCACTCGGGCAGGAATCGCCCCGGCGCCGCATCCAGAGGAAGAGCGCCGCCCGATGCCGCGAGGATCGCTCCGGTCGAAAGCGGTTTGGTCAGGCTCGCGAGGTCGAAGAGCGTGTCCGGAGTGACCGCTTCGGTTCGCGGCTCCACGCTCGCGTTGCCCGCGACCTCCTCGGCCAGGATCTGGTCGCCCCGCGCGACGAGCGCGGAGGCTCCCGGAAACGAGCCCGCGGCGATTTCCTCCTCGAGGAACCGCACCAGCGGTGTCACGGGCCCGCGGACTCGATCTGCGACCGTCGGGGAGCGATCAGGACCGCGTTCTGCGCGACCCCGGGCAGGAGAGGCTCCGTGCGCCGGGCCGCCGTGCGTTCGCGCTCGAGAGCCGCGATCTCGGCGTCGAGCCGCGCCGACGTCTTCGAATCGCGGCTGACACGACGCGCCTCGCGCAGCGCGGCGATCCCCTTCGCATACGAATCGACCGCGGCTTCGCGCACGGCGCGCGCGTCGAGGGCCTGCAGGGCCTCCGCGATCCGGCTGCGGGTCCACTGCACTTCCGCCGGATCGACGCCGAGCGCCCGGGCCGCCTCCGACTCTCCGCCCGGACCCGCGCCTCGAAGCTTCAGATAGAGATCCACCTGGGCCGGCGTCAGCCTGCCGTCTTCGGGCGGCTGAAAGCGAGGCTCGACGCTGCTTCGAATCGCCCGCACCGGGTCCAGAGCCGCGGTCTTCCCGCCGCCGCCACATGCGGCCCCGGCCAAGGCGACGGCCAGCGCGGCCGCGGCTCGTCGAGTGCGGACCGAGACAGTGTACCCAGCACAAGCCTCTGCCCGCGAACGGTTTCGGACGATTCCCAGTTCGATTAAACTGAGGTGTTCTCGGGGCGGACCGATGATCGACAAGATCGGAAAATACGAAGTCTCCGAGCAAATCGGGGTAGGCGGCTTCGGCGCCGTCTACAAGGGCCGGGATCCGTTCATCAAGCGGACCGTCGCGATCAAAACCTGCCAGGTCAACGACGAAGAGATCAAGCACCGGTTCTTCCGCGAAGCCGAGCTCGCCGGGAACCTGCACCACCGCAACATCACTACGATCTACGACTTCGGCGTCGAAAACGGCATCCCCTACATCGTCCAGGAGTTCCTGACCGGCGAGGACCTCGATAAGAAGATCAAGCGCGGGGAACCGATCGCGGTGGCCCGAAAGATCGAGATCCTCATGGCCATCGCCGACGGCCTCGGCTACGCCCACAACGCGTCGATCGTCCACCGCGACGTCAAGCCCGCCAACGTCCGCATCCTCGACGACGGCACGGTGAAGGTCATGGATTTCGGCATCGCGAAATCCCTCCAGACCGAGTCCAATCTGACGCAGACGGGCATCACGCTCGGCACCTCCGCCTACCTCGCGCCCGAGCAGATCCGCGGGGAGGCGATCGACCGGCGGACCGATGTGTTCGCCCTGGGCGTCCTGGCCTACGAGCTGCTCGCCTACCGCAAGCCGTTTCGGGGTGAGCATCTCTCGACGGTTCTCTACAAGATCCTCAACGAGACGCCCGAGCCGATCGCGGCCGCCGCGCAGGACACGCCTCCGTCGCTCGCCGCGGCGGTGGATCGCGCGATGGCGAAGAACGCCGCCGACCGATATCCGACGATGGAGGCGTTCCGCAAGGATCTCCAGGCCGTCTTCCGCGAGCTGACGGGCGCCTCGGGAATGTACCAAGTCCGCTCCAGCGACTCCGCCACGGTCCGCACGGCCCGCCCCGACGAGGACCTCGAGACGACGCTCGCCACGCCATCGAGCGGTGTGTCGCCGGTACGCGCGAACATCACGCCCCCCTCCGGCGCGCTCGCGCGGGTGCCGGCGTCCGACAAGACACCGGTCTCCGGATCGATATCCGGCAGCCGACCCGCGCTCGAGCTCGTGAACTTTCGCGACCCGTCGGCCGCCGAAATACCCGCTGAGGATCAGCCGACTCGGCGCACCAGTGATACGGAGGCCGCGACGGGCGTCGGCAAGACGCGCATCGCGATCTTCGGAGGGATCCTGGCGGTTCTGGCCGCCGCCGCAGGCGCCTATCTGCTGATGCAGCGGCGTTCGGAGCCCGCGAAGCCCCTCCCCGCGCCCCCGCCCGCCGCGGTCGTTCCCACGCCGGCGATCGAGTTCCCGGAGCCCAGGCTCGGAAGCGGCGAGCCCGCTGCCCCGACCGCCGCTCCGGCCGTGGCCGAGGCCGTGCCCACGGCGCCGCCGGCGCCGGCCGTCGTTCCCACGGAGATCCCGGCGCCGAAGAAGGTCAAGGTCCAGTTCTCCTCCGTTCCCATCGCGACGCTGTCGGTCGACGGAAAGACGATCGGCCCGTCGATCCCGGCGCGCACGATCACGCTCGACGAAGGCGAGCATACGGTGCGCTTCGAGGCCAAGGACTTCCCGCCCCACGAGCGAAAGTTCAAGGTCCAGGCCGGAGCCGAAAACCGGATCCACTACCAGTTCCCGGTGTCGATGCTGGTGATCGAGGCGCCGGGCTGGGCCGGAGCGCGCGTGCTCGTGGACGGCAAGTACAAGGGCTCTCTCCCCGACGCCGCCCGCCTGAAGCTTCCGCCCGGCGATTACAGCGTCACGCTCTCCCGCGAGGGCTCCAATCCCGTGACCGAGAAGATCACGGTGCCCGAGGGCGCGCCGAAGACCTGGAATGCGCCGCCTCCCTCGCGGGCGGCCTCCGGAGGTGCATCCTGAAACGCGTTTTTGTCTTCGCCCTGGGCCTGGTTCTGATCGCCGCCGCCCTTCCCGCACAGGACACATCGAAGCTCGAAGCCGACGCCAAGAAGGCGTTCGACTCGGGCCGCTTCAAGGAGGCCGGAGAGAAGTACGCGAAAGCGGCCGAGACGGCGGGCCTGACTCCCGATCGTCAGGCAGACCTGCACCTGCAGAGCGCGTGGTCGTACTACATCGCCGGCAGCTCCAAGAGCGCGCGCGAGCAGCTCAAGTCGGCTCTGACGGCGCGGCCCGACCTCCAGGTCATCCCCGACTTCTACAGCCCCGACTTCGCGAACCTCGCCGGCGCCGTCCGCGCCGAAGTCGCCGGCGCCAACGTGCCCCCGATCGACGTCGAGGAGCTCAAACGTTCGGCCCGCGCCAAGCTCGGCGACGGGAAGGCCGAGGAGGCGCTCTACGACCTCAAGCGCGCGGGCAACGTCAACGACCCCGAGGTCTTCCGCCTGCTGGTGGAAGTCAACGAGCGCCTGGGGCGTACCGCCGACGCCGAAGCCGCGCGCAAACGCGCCGCCGACATCGAGAAGGGATCGGTCAGCTCGACGCCGATCGGCGCCGCGCCCCTGGAGATCGGAGGCGCCGCCGCGGCTCCCGCGGCGGCCGTCGGGCCGCTGATCGAGGAAGCCGAGTCGGCGCTGGCCAAGGGCGACTTCCGCACCGCCGGCGCGCTCGCGCGCCAGGCCTCCGAGGCCGATCCCCGCAATGCCGAGGCGCACCGCATCGCGGGCGACGCGGCGCTGGCGGGAGGTCAGGACGTCGATGCCGAGCGCGAGTACACCGCCGCCGTCGCCCTCGACTCCGGCAATCCCCGGGCGGAGCTCGGCCTCGGAATCGTGGCCGAAGCCCAGCGGAAGTGGAACACGGCGGCCAGCCACTATCGCCGCGCACTGGAGCTCAACCCCAAGAGCGTCGCCGCCGCGCGGGGGCTCGGCCGCTCCATGCTCGAGCTCGGCGACAAGAGCGCGGCCCGGATCGCTTTCGGACGGGCGATCGAGATCGACGCCACCTCCGCCGAAGCTCGCAACGACTTCGGCGTGTTCCTCTACCGCTCCGACGAGCTCGACCGCGCCCAGGAGGAGCTGATCGAGGCCGTCCGCTTGGATCCCAGCCGCGCGGTGTTCCACGAGAACCTGGGACGCGTCTTCCGGAAGAAGTCGATGTGGAAGGAGGCCGAGCGCGAGCTCTCCGAGGCCGCGCGCCTCGACGGCAAGGACGCGTCGGTCTGGACCGCACTGGGCCAGGTGCGGGTCCAAGAGAAGAAGCTCGACGACGCCGTCGCCGCGTTCACGACGGCCCTGAGCCTGGACCCGTTGAGCGAGGAAGCCGCGACCGCTCTCTCCGCCGCCCTCGCCGCGCAGGGCAAGCTCGCGGAGGCCGAAGCCGCGCTGTCCAAGGCCATCGAGAACAACGCCAAGTCCCCGGCGCTCTGGAACGACCTGGGCGTCGTCCGCGTGCGCCGTGCGAACTACCCCGGGGCGATGGAGGCCTTCCAGAAGGCGCTGGGCCTCGACGTCAACTTCGAGCCGGCGAAGGCGAACCTCGCTCGCGCCGGGGAGATCGCCTCACTGGAGAAGGCCGCGTCCTGACCGCGGCGCGGACTCCGGTGTCGGCCTCGCTCCTCCTTCTCTCGGCCATGCTCATGACGCCTCCCGCCGATGCCGCCTACGTCGATCAGATCGCGGCGTGGAGGGCGGCCCGCGTCGCCCGGCTCACCGCGGAAGACGGGTGGCTCTCGGTGATCGGCCTCTGGTGGCTGGATCCCGGCGACAACTCCGTGGGCGGCGCCGCCGGGAGTCGCGTCGCGCTTCCTTCGGACCAGGCGCCCGGGGAGCTCGGCACGATCGTCTTGTCCGACGGTGCGCTGTCATTTCGAGCCCGCCCGGGGGTCGCCGTCGCGGCGGACGGGCGCCCCGTGACGACGACTCCGCTTCGCTCCGACACCGACGGCGATCCGACCATCCTTTCCTACGGCTCGTTGCGGTTCTACGTCATCGAACGCGGAGGGCGCTTCGCGGTCCGGGTCAAGGACTCCTCCAGCGAGGCGCGCCGCTCCTTCCGAGGCATCCCGTACTTCCCGACGAACCCGGCGTGGCGCGTCGAGGCGCGCTTCGAGCCCTACGATCCACCCAAGTCCATCCCGGTTCCCAACGTGCTCGGCCACGTCGACACGGAGACGTCTCCCGGGGCGCTCGTCTTCGTCCACGACGGCAAGACCTACCGCCTCGATCCCGTGCTCGAGCGCGGCGAGACCGAATACTTCGTGATCTTCGGGGACCGGACCAACGGCACCGACACGTACGGCGCGGGGCGCTTCCTCTACGTCGCGCCGCCCGTCGACAGCAGGACTTTCATCGACTTCAACAAGGCCTACAACCCGCCGTGCGTGTTCACGGCGTACGCCACTTGCCCGCTTCCCCCGCCCCAGAACAAGCTTCCTTTCCGCGTGGAGGCGGGCGAAAAGGAATACGCCCACTAAGGCCGTCGCCTTCGCTCGTTCGGAGACCTGCCCTACGGGCACCGGGCCGCGGCTCGTCCGGAGCCGTCCACCAAAGGCAGACCGCCAGCAGTAGGCAACGCCGGCCGAAGGCCGGCGTTATCCGGACTCGACCGCGGCCCTGGTCTCCTCACAGCGCTACGGCTCCCGCGGCGCGAACCTCCTCCCTCCCTTCGGTCGGGAGACTATTCGCGCCGCGAACGACAGGGATGCAGCCTCTTCCGCACGGAGACTCCGCAGCGCCGCGACCGGATTCGAGGCGGATGGATTGCGCCGAAAGGCTCTTAGTCAGGAGAGCGCGTCCAGAAACTCCTTGAGGATGCGGGCGGTCGCGCCCCAGATCACGTGGTCCCCGTGGTGGTAGAAGAGCACCGGCTCTTCGCGCCCCGGCAGCATCCTCGTCTCGAGCGCCTTCGGGTCGAGCAGCGCCGCGATAGGGGCCTCGACCAGCTCCGCGATCTCGGCCTCGGCGACGCGAAAGGGATACGGGTTCGGGATCGCTCCCACGAACGGCTCGACGTAGAAGTTCGTGACCGTGGTCAGGGGCGAGAGCGCTCCAAGGGGCCTGACGTCCTCCGCGCGCACGCCGATTTCCTCGTCGGTCTCGCGCAGCGCCGTCTCGAGGGGAGAGTCGTCGGCGTCCTCGGCCGATCCTCCGGGAAACGAGATCTGCCCGCGGTGATATTCGAGGCTTTCGGTCCTCCGCGTCAGGAGCACCCACAGTCCTCCGTCCTTGACGAAGAGAGGCACGAGCACGGCCGCCCGGCGGATGCCCGGCGTGGGCGTCGCCGCGAGCGGCTCGTGCGCGGCCAGACGCTCCCGCACCTCGTCCATCCACGACCGCGCCGGAGGCGGGGCGGACGGACTAGTCGGCACGGGCACGGCCCCCTTCGGCCGCCGACTTCAGAAACGCCTCGATGAAGGGCGTCAGGCCGCCGTCGAGAACCCGATCGGTGTCTCCGGTCTCGTGCCCGGTCCGGTGATCCTTGACCATCCGGTAGGGGTGCAGGACGTACGAGCGGATCTGACTGCCCCACTCGATCGCCTTCTTCTCGCCGACCCGCTTCTCTTCCTCGGCCTTCCGATCGTCGAGGGCGCGCTGGTAGAGGCGGGCCTTCAGCACGCGCATCGCCATTTCGCGGTTGCGGCCCTGGCTGCGCTCGTTCTGGCACGTGACGACGATCCCCGACGGCAGGTGCGTGATGCGGACGGCCGAGTCGGTGACGTTGACGTGCTGTCCGCCGGCGCCGCTCGACCGGTAGGTGTCGACGCGGATGTCCTTGTCCGCGATGTCGATCTCGATGTCCTCGTCGACCTCGGGAGCGACGAAGACCGACGCGAAGGAGGTATGCCGCCGCTGAGCCGAGTCGAACGGGGAAATGCGCACGAGACGATGGACGCCCATCTCGCTCTTCAAGTACCCGTAGGCGTGGTCTCCGACGACGTGGAGCGTGGCACTCTTCAACCCCGCCTCTTCCCCGTCTTGCCGGTCGATCAGCTCGGCCTTCCAGCCGCGCTGCTCCACGAAGCGCATGTACATGCGCAGGAGCATCTCGGCCCAGTCCTGGGACTCGGTTCCTCCGGCGCCGGCGTGGATCGAGAGCCACGCGTTCTTCACGTCCTCGGGGGCTCCCATCTTGACCGCCAACTCCAGCTCGTCGGCGAACGTCCCCGCCGCAGCGAGCGACTCCCGCGCCTCCGTCTCGGCCGGCTCTCCCTCTCGGAGGAGCTCCTCGAAGGCCGACAGCTCTCCCCGCAGGGCGTCGAGCCGTTCGGCCGTCTCCAGCCGCTTCTCGAAGCCCCGGATCTCGCGGAGCACGGACTGGGCTTCCTCGGGGCGGGACCAGAAGTCCGGTTGGGCGGCCTTTTCCCTCAGGCGGGAGAGCGCGCTGCGCGCCGCGTCCAGATCAAAGATAGCCCCGAAGCGCGGCGAGGCGCTCCGAGGCGGCGGCGAGAGAGGCCAGAAGGTCGTCGCGTTCGGTCATGGAGAGGTCTTGCTTTCCACCCGCGGCGCCCGGCGCCGGAGCCGGAAGAGGCCGTAGAGTAGCACGACCCCGGCGGCCATGTCGGCGACGGTCGGGAGCGCGTAGCCCCAGCGCGTCCAGGTCGTTCGCTCCTGGACCAGCCGGATCGTTCCCGTGACGATCGTGCGCTCGTCGGCCGGCGACTCCTGGAGAATCCTTCCCCGATCGTCCACGATGCCGGAAATGCCGGTGATCGCGGCGCGCATCAGGTACCGCGAGTTCTCCACGGAACGTAGGACCGCGCCCGCAAAGTGCTGCTCCTGCGCGCCGGCGCGCCCGTACCACGAGTCGTTGGAGATCGTGGCCAGCACGTTCCCTCCTCCGGCCACCTCCCGGCGGACGAGGGACGGGTAGAGGATCTCGTAGCAGACGCCGACGCCGATCACGAAGGGTCCCGCCTTCAGCAGCGCGGCCTCGGGGGCGGCGGTGAAGGCGCCGATCTCGCTGGAGATCTGGCGCACGAAGAAGAAGACCTTCGGCAGAGGCACGTACTCTCCGAAGGGGACCAGGTGGACCTTGCGGTAGGAGGGATGCGCGATGCCCCGGCTCGTCAGCAGGCGCGCGGTGTTGTAGTAGCGACCGTCAGGATCCTCCTCGACGTCGTTGAAGAGAATGGCGGGTCCGCGCATCGCGATCGTCGCGAGGTCCTGCCGCAGCCGCTCGCTCCGCTGCCAGTAGACGGGAAGCGCGGACTCCGGAAGGACGATCAATGCCGGCAGGTTGTCGCTGGCCTCGTCGGCCTGGGCGAGCACGGACTGGTATCCGGCGGCGGCTCCCGCGCTCGACGCGCGCATCTCCTCGGTGAGGTTGGGCTGCAGCAGCGCGACCGGAAGCTCTTCGCTGCCGGGCGCCGGCCGCGCGATCCGCCATGCGCCGAACACGCCGGCGCCGAGAACGAGCGCCATGGCCGCCGCCGCGGGCGCGAGAGTGCGGGCGGCGATCGTGCGGGCCAGCAGCGCGGCGACAGCCGCGACGAGGGCTCCCACGCCGAAGACTCCCCAGAACGAGGCCGACTGCATCCAGATCGGGTGACGGAACAGGGCATGACCGGTCAGGTTCCAGGGGAAACCCTTGTAGACCACGCAGCGCAGATGCTCCGAGGCGGCCCAGAAGAGCGGGAAGAGCGCGAGCCGCCATCCCGACGTCGGCGGCGCGACGGCCACCGTCGCGAACGCCACGATCACCGGCCACTCCGCCAGGATCAGGGCCAGAAGAACGAGGCAGACGACCCCCATCGGAGCGCTCTGTCCGCCGTAGTGCGTGACGACGTAGACGATCCACGGGATGGACGCGCACCAGTACACCAGGCCGAAAACGCCCCCGGAAAGCAGGGCGCGCCACAGGCTCTTCTCCCGCGACAGGGCGATGAGCCACGGGATGAGGGCCAGGGGCAGCAGAAGGACGAGGTGGTACGGTGGAAACGCGAGAGCGAAAAGCAGGCCGGAGAAAGCTCCCGCGAGGACCGAAACCCAGGCCCGGCCGCGTCGCACGACTCGGGACTACGCCTCGCGCCCGGCCGCGGCGAGGGCCTCCTCCGCCCGATAGGAGGAACGGACGAACGGGCCCGCGAAGACGTGTCGGAAACCGAGCTTCTCCCCCGCCAGACGATGGCCCTCGAAGACGTCGGGATGGACGTACTCGACCACCGGGAGGTTCTCCGACGACGGCCGCAGGTACTGCCCGATCGTGACGATGTCCACGCCGGCTTCGCGCAGCGCCTCCAGAAGCGCCCGGACCTCGTCCTCGCGCTCCCCCAGACCCAGCATGAAGCCCGACTTCGTCGTCTTCTCCGGGGCCATCCGCTTGGCCGCGGAGAGCAATCCGAGAGAGCGTTCCAGTCGCGCGCCCCGGCGCACCTGCCGGTAGAGGCGGGGAACGGTCTCCACGTTGTGGTTGAATACGTCGGGCCCCGCCTCCAGCACGGACTCCAGCGATTCCAGCCGCCCGAGAAAGTCCGGCGTCAGCACCTCGACACCGGGAACCGGGTCGAGCGTGCGCACGGCCCGGATCGTCTCGGCGAAGTGCGCCGCTCCTCCGTCGGGCAGGTCGTCCCGATCCACCGACGTCAGAACGACGAAGGAGAGCCCCATGCGCTCGACCGCCGAGCGCACCCGCCAGGGCTCTCCGGGATCGACCGGGCGCGGCTTGCCGTTGGCGATGTCGCAGAAGCCGCACGCGCGCGTGCAGATGTCGCCGAGGAGGAGAAACGTCGCCGTGCCGCGCGCGAAGCACTCGCCGCGATTGGGGCAGCGCGCCTCTTCGCACACCGTGCGAAGGGCGTTGGCGCGCATGATGGTTTTGATCTCGTGGAGGTCCGCCAGCCGGAGCTTGCGCTCCCGGATCCACCCGGGAGGACGGACCGGCAGCGGCGCGCTCACTTGCCTTCGGGCACGACCCAGGGGCCCTTGAGCTTTTCCTGTTTCGCCAGACGCGTGGCCGCCCGCTGGGCCTCCGGTTCCGACGCATACGGGCCGACCCGGATCCGGTAGACGCGGCCCTTCCCGTGCGGACCATCGGCCGAAAGGATCTGGGCGTGGAACCCGCGGCGCGAGAGCCGCGCCTGGAGCGAGCCCGCCTCTTCGCGAGACGTGAGCGAGGCGACCTGGACCCAGTACTTGGCGGCGCTCGAGGCGGCTGGCCGTTCGGGGCCTGACGGGGTGTGGGCCACGGGCGCGGGGGACTCCTCCGAAGCGGGGGGCTCGTCGGCCGACCGGTCCTCGAAGGGCTGGAGGGTGACGGGGACCGTGGGATCGGGCGCCCCCGTCGGGCCCGCCGGGACCGGCGCCAGAACGGTGCGGGAGGGACCCCTGTACACCGCCGTCGGAACGGCCGTCTCGACCCGTGGCATCGCCTCGGGCGTCTCGGCTTGCGGCGCCGTGAGCGACGCGACCGTCTCCGTCTCCCGGGCCGATGGCGAGCGGCCGGCGAGTCCCGCCTGGAGACCGAAGAAGAACGCAACGGCCAGAGCGACCAGGAGGGCGGCGAACAGGCCCAAGGCCTGCCGCGCGGTCAGGGAGATTTGATAGTGCGTCCGGGGACCTTCCACTCAGGCCGCAGTGTAGCCCGGTTTACGCGGCCGTCTACTCCGACTTCTTTCCGAGGAACGAGGAGATGAGATCGATCGGGAGCGGAAACACGATCGTGGAGTTCTTCTCGTTGGCGATCTCGGTCAGCGTCTGCAGGTATCGCAGCTGCAGCGTCGCAGGCTGCTTGTCGATGATCTTGGCCGCCTCCGAGAGCTGGGCAGCGGCCTGGAATTCGCCCTCCGCGTGGATGATCTTGGCGCGCTTCTCGCGCTCGGCCTCGGCCTGCTTGGCCATCGCCCGCTGCATCTCGGGCGGGAGGTCGACCTGCTTGACCTCGACGAGCGAGACCTTGATGCCCCAGGGCTGCGTGTGCTCGTCGATCACCTTCTGCAGGTCCAGGTTGAGCTTCTCGCGCTCGGACAGCAGCTCGTCCATGAGGGCCTGGCCCAGGACGCTCCGCAGCGTGGTCTGCGCGAGCTGCGAGGTCGCGTACAGATAGTTTTCCACCTGCACCACGGCCTTCTGCGGATCCACGACGCGGAAGTAGACGACCGCGTTGACCTTCACGGACACGTTGTCCTTCGTGATGATGTCCTGCGGAGGCACGTCGTGGACGACCGTCCGCAGCGAGATGCGCACCATGCGCTCGACCGGCCAGAAGATCAGCACGAGGCCGGGCCCCTTCGGCTGCTTGCCGAGACGGCCCAGCCAGAAGGTCACTGCGCGTTCGTACTCGTTGAGGACGTTGATCCACTTGAAGAGAAACAGCAACAGGATGAAGGCCGCCACAACCAGCCCCGGAAACGACACGACTCCGCTCATCCGCTCCTCCGTTCGACGTGCAGGACTCCGTCTCGGACCCTCGTGACGCGCGCCGTCTCGCCTGGCGCGAGATCCGCCGGCCCCTCGGCCTCCCAGTACTCCCCGACGACGTGGACGCGTCCGCGGCGCTGCCCCGAAAAGCCGTCCACGACCCGGGCCGTCGCGCCGACCATCCCCTCGACTCCAGTCCGGGCGGGCAGCCGGCGCAGCTGGAGGGTCCGTCGGGCCAGGAGCGCCACCACCGCGATGGCCACGGCGAGTCCCGGCAGAATCACCCCGAGATCCACGTGGTATCCGGCGCGATCGCCCTTGCCCGAGAAGAGCATCAGAAACCCGGCGACGAGGGCGACCGCGCCGCCCAGCGTCAGGAGCCCGTGGCTGACCACTTTGATCTCGGCGACGAAGAGAAGGACCGCGAACAGGATCAGGGCGACGCCGGCCAGGTTCACCGGAAGGACCGAGAAGGCGTAGAAGGCCAGCAGCAGGCAGATTCCGCCGACGATGCCGGGCAGGATCGCGCCCGGCGTGGACAGCTCGAAGTAGAGTCCGGCGAGCCCGAGGAGGAAGAGAAGGGCGGCGACGTTGGGATGAGACACGATCCCGAGCGCCCGCTCCAGGCGTCCCATCGGGCGCTCCTCGAGGCGATAACCCTTCAGCGCGAGCGTCGTCTCTCCTCCTCCCACGCGCCGGATCTTCCGGCCCTCGAGCTGCCGGAGAAGATCCGGCAGGTCCCGCGCGACGATCTCGACCAGGCCGCCATCCTTCGCTTCGGTCTCCGTGTAGGAGGCGCTCTTCTCGACCGCCGCCTCCGCCTTCGCGACGTTGCGCCCCCGCTTCTCCGCGAGCGTCCGGGCGAACGCGCGCGCGTCCTGCTCGGCTTTCTCGTTGAGCTTCTTGGGCAGGTCCTGACCTTCTCCGCCGACAGGATGCGCCGCGCCTGTGTTCGTCCCGGGAGCCATCGCCGCGACGTCGCTCGAGAGAAGCACTAGGAATCCGGCCGAGGCGGCTTGCGCTCCCGCGGGCGCGACGTACATCGCGACCGGCACCTTCGACTGCAGGATGTCCGACGTCATCTCGCGGGTCGAGGTCAGCAGGCCGCCCGGAGTGGAGAGCGTCAGCACGACGAGCGAGGCGTGATTCTCCTCGGCCTGGGCCAGGACCTTGCGCAGATAGTCGGCCGCCGCCGGGTGGATCGGAGTGTCGATGCGCCCGACCACGACGAGCGGCGCAGTTTCGGAGGCAGCCGCGAGGGAAGTGACGAGGAGTGAGGCCGCAAGCAACGCCCGCGTTCTCATCGCCTCCGAGTCTATCGCACGCCGCGCCGGACCGGGGCCGGGTTATAAATGCGCGTGCGCATCCGGCCAACCGAAGCCGTGCACGCGACGGCGCTCGTCGTGCTGACGGCGCTGACCATCGCGCTACGGCATCGCCTCGAAAACCCCGGCAAGCTGCTGCTCGGCTACTTGATCCTCGCCGGCGTCCTCGTCCTCGTCACCTGGCTCGTGCCGAAGGAGGCCCGGCTGCCCGCGCCGCTGGACTTCCTGATCGACTTCTATCCGGCCGTCTTCCTGCCGGTCCTCTTCAACATGCTCGAGCCGCTGATCGCGGCCCTCCGCGGAGGAGCCCGGGACGACCTCCTGATCGCGATCGACCGGGCCATGTTCGGCGCGGACGTGACGGTCTGGATGCAGCGCTTCGCGCGGCCCCTCGTCAACGACATCTTCTACTGCTTCTACGCGACCTACTACTTCCTCGCCCTGACGCTGGGCCTGATCCTGTGGCTGAGGGATCGTCCGGCCGCGCGGCGCTTCGTCTTCACGCTGATGGTCGTTTACTACGTGTCCTACGCCGGCTATTTCATCGTCCCCGCCCTGGGTCCGCGTTTCGCGCAGGCAAACCTCTACACCGTCTCGTTGACCGAGACCCCGGTTTCCCGATTCATCAACGACACCATCAACAGCCTCGAGAAGACGAAGTTCGATGTGTTCCCGTCGGGCCACACCATGGTGTCGGTCGCGGTCCTGCTCGTCGCCTGGAAGAGGGCCCGCGACATCTTCTGGTGGCTCCTGCCGATCGCGACAGGCCTGATCATCTCCACGGTCTACTGCCGCTTCCACTACGTGATCGACCTGATCGCCGGAGCATCCCTCGCCGTCGTGACGGTTCCGTTGGGAGACTGGATCTACGACCGGTGGACGGCACGGCAGGCCGCGCGACAGGTAGCGCCCGCTTAGAGCGCTTTTTCGTAGATCCGGTAGGTCTTGTAGAGCTTGCCGCCCCACAGGCGCACGGCTCCGATGACGAGCTCGTTGTCCTCGAGGAGCCAGGAGACCTCGGCCCCCGTGTAGCCTAGCTTCAGCAGGAAGCGGAGGGAGTCGGCCATCATGATGGACTGGACGCCGCTCATGCGGTGGGTCCGTTTGATCCCCAGGGCCAGGACGCGGACGGTGCGGATCTTCCTCGTGCCCAGGAGAAACTTCAGCCAGCCGAACGGGAAGAGGCGGCCTCTCGTCGGCGCAATCGCGACGTTGTAGTCCGGAAGCATCAACATGAAGGCGATCGGTTCGAGCGAGCCATCCGGGCGAGGCGCTTCGGCCAGCCAGACGAGCTTTTCCTGGAGGAGTGGCTTCAAGCGCTTGGCCATGAAGTCCATCTCTTCCGGCGTCATCGGGACGAAGCCCCAGTTCTTCTCCCACGCCTCGTTGTAGACCTCCCGGATCTTCGGCAGGTCCCGGGAGAGGCCGCCTTTCGAGACGTTCCGAACCACGACCGAGCTCTCGCGCTTGCGAAATCGGTCCGCCACGCGTGACAGGCGTTCGAGAGGCTTTTCCTCGAGAGGGAACCAGAATGCCAGGAGATCCTTCGCCTTGCGAAAGCCCTGGCCCTCGATCAGCGCCGCGTAGGAGCGCGGGTTGTAGGTCATCATCAGGACCGGAGGCGAATCGAAGCCGTCCACCAGAAGCCCGACTTCGTCGTTCAGCGTCGGGTTGACCGGTCCGCGCAGCACGCTCATCTTGCGCTCGCGTCCCCAGAGCGCCGCCGCCTCGAGCAGCTTCCCGGCGACGGCCGGGTCGTTGACCGACTCGAAAAACCCGAAGAAGGCCGCCTTCTCTCCGTGGAACGAGTTGTGGTTGCGGTCGAGGATCGCGGCGATCCGCCCGACGTCCTCGCCGTCGCGCTGCGCGACGAAGAGTTGCATCTCGCCGTGGCGGAAGAACGGGTTCTCGCTCTGGAAGACCTTGGCGAGATCGGCCCGCAGCGGCGCAACCCAGTTCGGGTCGGCAGTGTAGATGCGGTCGGCCACGTCGAAGAAGCGAGCGAGGTCGGACCTGCTGCGGCCGATGCGCTGTACCGCGACGCTTGCAGCCGGGCTCGCGGCTCCCCCGCCGCTTTCGGCTCTCACGGGCTTGGGGGGCTCAGGCGTGCGCCGTGCGGACGAGCCCGACCTCGCGGCCGACCTTCTGGAAGGCGTCGAGGACCCGCACGAGCTGCTCGCGCGTGTGCGTCGCCATCAGGGAGGTGCGGATCAGCGCCCGGCCGGGCGGAGTGGCGGGAGAAAGCACGCAGTTGACGAAGACACCTTCTTCCTGGAGGCGGTGCACCATGCGCAACGCCATCAGGTCCTCGCCCACGACCACCGGAACGACCGGAGTGCGGGACTCGCCGGTATCGAACCCGAGCGACCGCAGGCCCTCGGCGAAGAATCGCGTGTTCTCCCAGAGGCGCTCCCGCCGCTCGGGTTCGCGCTCCATGACTTCGATCGTCGCCAGCGCCGCCGCCGCCGAAGCCGGCGGGGGCGCGGCCGAGAAGACCAGCGTCCGCGCGCGGTGCTTGATGTAGTCGATCACGGTGGCGTTTCCGGCGATGAAGCCGCCGACCGAGGCCATCGACTTCGAGAAGGTCCCCATGATCAGGTCCACGTCGTGCTCGAGGCCGAAGTGCTCGGCCGTGCCGCGTCCCGTCTTGCCCAGAACCCCGATCCCGTGAGCGTCGTCGACCATCACGCCCGCCGAGAACTCCCTCGCGGCGGCGACGATCTCGGGCAGTGGAGCGATGTCGCCCTCCATCGAGAATACGCCGTCGATGACCACGAGGCGGCCCTTCGCCTCGGCGTCGTTGCGCATCTGGCGGCGAAGATCCGCCGGGTCGTTGTGCTTGAACTTCTTGACGTCGCCGAAGGACAGCCGGGCGCCGTCGATGATGCAGGCGTGGTCCTGCTTGTCGAGATAGACGGTGTCCCCTTTGCCGACCAGGCACGCGATGGCTCCGAGGTTGACCTGGAAGCCGGTCGAGAAGGTGACGGCAGCCTCCTGGCGCATGAACTCGGCCAGGCGCTGCTCCAGCCGCACGTGGAGATCCAAGGTTCCGTTCAAGAAGCGGCTTCCCGCGCAGCCCGATCCGTATTTCCGGATCGCGTCGATCGCCGCTTCCTTGACGCGGGGATCATTGGTCAGTCCGAGGTAGTTGTTGGAGCCCAGCATGACGAGCCGGCGGCCACCCAGCACGACTTCGGGGTCCTGAGCGGACTCGATGACGCGGAAGAACGAGTAGTACCCCGTCTCGCGAACTCGCGCCGCTTCCTGGTACCGGTGGCACTTTTCGAAGACCGGAGCAGTCCCCACCGCGTCGTCCCTTGTTAGCCGGGCGACCTTGCTCATCGTGTTTCCCCCACCTGAAAATTGCCGGACTGGAGCGGCGATCTTAGCAAATTTTACAAACTCGCGCCCCGCAGGTAAAGCCCCTCTTACGGAAGATCTTGAAGGCCTTAGAGCCAACCCGCGCGGCGGTACCATGCCGCCGTCGCGCGAAGGCCCTCGGCGAGGCCGACCGGCTCGGGCAGATCCAGGGCCCGACGCATCGGGCCGCCGTCGCAGAGCCAGTCCCCGGCCAGAAGCTCCCGGGCCTTGTCGGCGTTGAACGGCCGGGATCGCCGGGTCAACGCCTCGACCGCCGTCTCCCCGACGCCGAGGAGCCGCACCGCGAGGCCGGGGACCGAAACCATGCGGGGCTTCGTGCCGGTGGCGCTCGCGACGAGCTTCGCCAGGTCGGCGAGCCGTATCGGCTCGGGATCGGACAGGAAACCCGTCCTCCCCGCGAGGTCGCGGCGGGACGCTGCCCTCGCGATCGCGAGAGAAACCTGATCAACGCCGACGATCTGGATTCGGGACTTCGCCGCCGGCACGGGAAGGAAACCCGAGGCCGCCAGGCGAAAGTAAGTCAGGAGGCCCGGATCGCCGGGACCATAGACCACCGCGGGCCGCAGGACGATCCACGGTCCCTTCCAGCTTCGCGCCAGCGACTCTTCTCCCTCGCGCTTGGAGAGACCGTACCAGGAGACCGGACGCGCCGGGTCCTCGCCGGTGAGGGGACGACCGGCGAGCGCGGGACCCGCGGCCGCCTGGGACGAGACCAGCACGAACACCGCGTCCGGCGCCGTCCGAGAGGCCGCGGCGATCAGGCGCTCGGTCCCGAGAACATTGACCTCGCGATACGCGTAGAGGGATCGTGCTTTGAGCAGACCCGCAACGTGCACGATCGCCGCGACTCCCGCGGCCGCGCGCTCGAGCACGCTCGAGTCGGAGAGATCGCCCGCGACGATCTCGCAGTCCAGGCCCTCCAGCAGTCCCGTCCGGGCGCGCTGCGGGTCGCGCGCGAGGAGCCGCACCTTCCAGCCGGCGTTCGCCAGGGCGCGAGCCACGTGGCCGCCCACGAAACCGGTTCCGCCCGTGACCAGCGCCAGCGCCATCGTCGGCTCGAATTGTATTGACTCGGCCGTCCCCGCCGGAGAGCATTCCGGCAACTCGATGCGCCGCCTCGTCCCCGTTCTCGGCCGATCCCTGCTGGCGTTGCTCGCGACGATGGCGGCCGCGCCGCTCCACGCCGCCGCCCCGATCCGGCCGCCCGTCGTCGAGTACACGATCGAGGTGTCGCTCGATCCGGCCGCGAAGACCCTGGACGGCAAGGAGCGGCTGGTCTGGCGCAATCCCTCCAACGACCGTGTCGGGGAGCTGCGCTTCCATCTGTATCTCAACGGGTTCAAGAACACGCAGTCCACCTTCATTCGCGAGTCCGGCGGCCAGCTTCGATACGACCGGATGGCCCGGAAGGAGGATGCCTGGGGGTGGATCGACGTCCTGTCGATGAAGACGGGTGGCCAGGACTTAAGGCCCGGCGCCCGATTCATCCAGCCCGACGGAAACAACCCCGAGGACGAGACGGTCCTCGCCGTCCCGCTCCCTTCTTCGGTCCCGCCCCGCGGCGAGATCACGCTCGAGATCGCCTTCCGTGCCAAGCTCCCGAGGGTGTTCGCGCGGACGGGCTTCGTCCGCGACTACTTCCTGGTCGGTCAGTGGTATCCCAAGATCGGCGTCTACGAGCCCGGCGGGATGCGCGGGCGCGCGGAGGGCGGCTGGAACTGCCACGCCTTCCACGCGAACTCCGAGTTCTACGCTGACTTCGGCGACTTCGACGTCTCCTTCGAGGTCCCGTCGAACTTCGTCGTGGGTGCGACGGGAAAGCGGATAGCGGAGACGCGGAAGGGCAACCGCACGGCCTACCGATACGTCCAGAAGGACGTGCACGATTTCGCATGGACGGCGGATCCGCGCTTCCTCGTGACCGAGTTTTCGTTCGACCCCGCGCGCGACGTTCCGGCCGGCTGGAGCGCCAAGGCGGCCGAGGAGCTCGGGATGACTGAGACGGAGATCGCGTTGAAGCCCATCTCGGTGCGCCTCCTGCTCCAGCCCGGGCACGAGGCCGCCCGCCCCCGATACATCCGATCGACGAAGGAGTCCATCTCGTATTACGGGCTCTGGTACGGCGCGTACCCGTACGAGACGCTGACCATCGTGGATCCTCCGGATGACGGGACGGGTTCGGAGGGCATGGAGTATCCGACGTTCTTCACCGGAGGTCTCTCCGCAGCCTGGATGACGCGCTGGCCCTTCTCCGAAGTCCGGGGCGTCGAGGTCGTGACGATCCACGAATTCGGACACCAGTACTGGTACGGGATGGTGGGCTCCAACGAGTTCGAAGAATCCTGGCTGGACGAGGGTCTCAACGACGACTCCGAGCACCGCACGCTGACGATGGCCTACGGGCCCCGCGACGAGGTCCGCCTCCCCGGAGGCTTCGGCGCGGACTCGATCTCGATCGCGCACGCTGAGTACACCCATCTCGACAACCTCGACCCGATCCGAAAGTGCGCCTGGTGCTTTTTCTCGGGTGCCTCCTACGGCATCAACTCCTACTACAAGGTCGGCCTGTTCATGGCGCAGCTGAAGAACGACCTCGGGGCCCGGTCGTTCTCGCGCGCGCAGCGCGCCTACTTCCAGATCTGGTCCTTTCGGCATCCGAGCACGTCCGATTTCTTCGACGTTTTCGAGAAGGCCACCGGACGGGACCTGTCGGAATATCGCCGCAACATCGTCGAGGGCACGTCGCGGCTGGACTGGAAGGTCGTGACGGCGAGGTCCCGGCGCACCCGTGAGCCGGAGGGTGTCTTCGACCGAGCCGGAGGCCGGGTCACGGTCGATGAAAAGGAGACGAAGGGGAAAGACAGACCCGAGACCTGGGAAACGACCGTCGTCTTCGGCAACGTCGGCGACTGGGCACACGGGGCGCAGGCGCGCCTCGTCTTCGAGAACGGTGTCGTCGTCAACCGCACGCTCCCCGCCGAGGCCCGCTGGGTCCGTTACCGGATTCCGAGCTACAAGTCCAAGCTCGCCTACGCGGTCGTGGACCCGGACCGGAAAAACGTCTGGGAGTGGAGCTACCTCAACAACTCGAAGGTCCTCGGGACGGGAAAAGGCGCGGCGAACACCTACGGAAAGCGGGCCGTCGTCAAGTACACGGGCTGGATGGCCTGGCTCTCAGGCGTCTGGTCGCAATTGTTGTGGGCACTGGCGTGACGGAACAAAGACGCGCGCCGCTCGCCGCCGGTTTCGCGGCCCTCTCGCACCAGAAGCTGGTGCTGCTGCTCGCCGCGACGACGGCGCTGATCGGATGGACGGCCGCCATGCCGGCGCTTCCCACTCTGCAGGAGTGGGTTGGGGGCACGCTCGCGGGCGATGCGTTCGTGCGCAACCATCCCACACAGGCGCCGGGACTCTTTTTCGATCTCGTCCAGCAGAAGTGGCCGGCCTTCGACGGCATGCGGCGAACCGCCGGATGGATGGGGGCTATCGGCATCGTGCTGCAGATGTTCTTCGCGGGAGGAATCGTCGCGGTGCTGGGGCGCGGCCGGTTCGGGTTCGGCCAGTTTTTGGAGCCGGCGCGGCGGAACTTCTGGCACAACGTCAAATGCTTCCTGGTGTTCGCCCCGGTGACGTTTCTCCTGGTCGGCATCTGGGTCGCCGCCACTCTGGCCGGCGGACACAAGCTCTTCGCAGAGGCGCCTCCCGACGCCCCCGTCCGGACTCTCGTCTGGTGGATCTGCGGCGTCGGGGCGGTCGTGCTCTTCGCCGTCTTGTCCCTTCTCTACGACTTCGCCCGCGCCGCGCGCCGCTACGCCGGCATCGGCGCCTGGAGGGGTTACCGCTTCGCCCGGCACGCGCTCTCGGGAGTGGGGTTGCGCGCTCTGGGCCTCTGGTTCTTCTGGGCAATTCTGGGAGGCGCCGCCGTGGCCGCCGCTTTCGCGCTCGTGTGGGTGCTGCCGGCAACCTCACCCGCCGGAATCCTGGTGATGTTCATCCTGCAGCTCGGCGTTCTGTGGCTCCGCTCCGCCGTACGGGTCGCGGCCTGGGGGTCCTACCTGGACTTCCTGGACGGCCGCGCGCGCCACGCCATCGCGGCGACGGCGCGAATCCGCTACACGGTCGCGGCCCCGGCCCCCTCGTCTCTCTAGCGACCCACCCAGTCGGCGAAGCGCCGCACGCCCTCACGGATCCGGTCCCGGCTGCTGGAGAAGGAGAAGCGCACGCAGCGGTCGTCGCCGAAGGCGTCGCCGGGCACGACGGCGACGTGCGCCTCGGCGAGGAGTTTGTCGCAGAAGCCGACCGAGCCGTTCACATCCTTGCGCGCGTAGAGCGCCGAGACGTCGGGAAACGCGTAGAAGGCGCCCTCGGGCGTCGGGCAGCGCAGGCCCGGGACGGCCGACAGGCCTTCCACCATCACGGCGCGGCGGGCGACGTACCGCTCGAGCATCTCGTCCACGGACGAACGCGAGCTCTCCAGGTCCGTCAACGCCTCGAGCACCGCCGCCTGCGAGATCGAGGAAGCGTTCGAGGTCGTGTGACTCTGATAGGACGTCATCGCGGTCACCAGAGCCGGAGCACCGACGGCCCAGCCGAGGCGCCACCCCGTCATCGCGAACGTCTTCGACGCCGCCCCGGTGACGACGATGCGCTCGTACCGCGGGAACAGCGCCGCGGCCGAAGCGTGCCGCCGCCCGTCGTAGACGAAGCGGTCGTAGGTCTCGTCGTAGATCAGCCAGGCGTCTCGCGCCGCGCACCACTCGACGATCCGCGACAGCTCGTCGGCTCCCACGACGGCGCCGGTCGGGTTGTTCGGAGTATTGAGGATGACGCCCCGGACGCCCGGCGCCACCTCGAGGGCCGCGGCCGTGGCGTGCCACCCCGCCTCCAGCGGTGTGTCCACGAAGACCGGGCGCACCCCGGTCAGGCGCAGCATCTCCGGGAACGAGACCCAGTAGGGCGAAAAGAGCGCGACGGCGTCCCCGTCGTCGAAGATCGCCTGGCAGACGTTGAAGACCGCCTGCTTGGCGCCGGCGGTGACGATGACGTTCTCGCGCCGGACGGGAGCGTTCTGCTCCCGGACGTACTTGGCCGCGATCGCGTCGCGCAGGGCCGCCTCCCCCGCCACGTCGGTGTACTTGGTGCGTCCGTTCTGGATGGCCTTGATCCCGGCGCGGCCGACGTGATCGGGTGTTCCGAAGTCGGGCTCCCCGATCGAGAAATCCACGACGTCCACGCCCGACGATGCCAGGGCGCGCGCCTTCTTGGCCGTGGCCGTGGTCGACGACGGCGTCAGGGCGGAGATCCGCCGCGAGAGCCGGGCCCCGCTCAAGCGCGCCCCTGCCAGGACCGGGCGAACGCGTGGAAGGCCCGCAGCTTCTTCTTTCCGGTGACGACGAGGCCGACCTCCAGCGCGATCCAGGCGCCGTACACAAACAGCATGTGGTGCCGGAGGGAGGGCACGGCGAACTGGACGACCCAAAGCGCGAAGAGTCCGGTGGCCTCGATGGCCTCGAAGCTCATCGACGCGAGGAAGAGCCAGCCCAGGAACGCCTGGAGAATCGTCAGAAGGATCTCCAGCCGCTGGAACTCGTCGAACGGCAGGGACGACGTGTCGCCATGGCTCCAACAGTAGATCACCGCGAGCAGCCCCGAAAGCACGCCCCACTGGTTGATGTTCGAGGAAACCATGTTCATCAGCGCGACCGGCGCGCGCGTGATGCGCCGGGCCCAGGCGAACGCCGAGGTCTTCTCCGGGAACTCCGAGATGAAGGGCGCGACCCACTGGATGAAGACGAATTGCGAGAACCCCAGGCTCACCGCGACCGCCAGCATCGAGTTCAAGAACGGCTCGGCGACGACGAATATGACGGCTCCGCCCACGGCGAAGAGTCCCAGCACGGCCGCCCAGCGCTTCCAGCCCGCGAAGGACAGCGCCCAGCGGGAGACTCTCGGAATTTCCTCACTCTCCTCCTCGGTGTCCGCGCGCGGCGGGAGACGCAGGAGCACGATCAGGTAGACCACGTAGGTCGTGGTCAGCACCGCGGCGTCGATCAAGCCGAGACTGGCCTTTGCCCAGACGATCAAGAAGTAGAGGAGCGGAGGAAGAAGACCGACGACCTCGACGGCGTGGTCGTCGTGGAGGTGAATGGCGCCGAGCTTCTTCCCGCGTTTCTGGCGCGACGAGAACGCCGCGACCGCGTAAATCATGGGCCATCCGAAGCCGGTCAGAAGCCGCAAGCTCCCCGTGAAATTGGCGATGGCGAGGTGAACCATGTCGGGGTTCTTTCCCGCCTTCCAGGCGATGACGGCTTCGACGGCGAACTCGGGCATCGTCTGGATCAGGGCCAGGATCGCCAGCGCGAGACCCTGCGAGATCAGGAACTCGGCTGCTTCCGCGCCCCAGGCCACGATGAACGCGGCCGCGATCATCGCGGGGAATGTCCACAGCGCCGACCACGGCGTGGCCGCGTGGCCCCCGTGCTCGACGATCGGCGCGAGCCTCGAGGCGCCGCGCAACCACTTCATCATCGGGGGCGGGTTATAGCATGGTCGCCGTGCCGGCGATCGAGTCCGCGTCCAATCCGCTGATCCGCGAGATCGCGCGCAGCCTCGACGAACGCACGCACCTGCTTCTCGAAGGCGAGAAGACGATCCTCGACGCCGTCGCCGCGGGGATCACGCTCGAGCACGTCCTGCACGACGGCAGCGTGCGGCCCGGCCGGCTCGCCGCGCTGACCTCGGCGCATCCGCGGCTGGTCTCGCGCGCGGTGCTCGAGCGGCTGGCGGACTCGAAGACGCCGCAGCACCTGCTCGCGATCGCGCGGCGCCGCGACGTGCCCGTGGCGGAGATCCTCGGCCGGCCGGGTCCGGTCGTGTTCGTCTTCGGGATCCAGGATCCGGGAAACCTCGGTGCGATCGTGCGCGTCGCCGAGGCCGCGGCAGGCGCCGGAGTTCTCGGAGCCCCGGGCACGGCCGACTTCTTCCATCCCCGGGCCGTGCGCGCGAGCGCCGGCAGCGTCCTGCGCGTTCCGGTCTCCGGTCGCGTCTCCTTCGAGCCCTTCGCGGCCGACGCGAAGGCCGCCGGACGGCCGATCTGCGGCGCGGTCTCGATCGGGGGCGAAGACGCCCTGACGGCTCCGCTCTCGGACCGGTCGGTCCTCGTCGTCGGCGCGGAAGGGGCGGGACTCCCGGCCGGGGCCTACCGCTTCCTGGACCGGAAGCTCACGATTCCGATGCGTCCGCCGGTGGATTCGTTGAACGCGGCCGTCGCCACGGCTCTCTTGCTCTACTCGCCGGCTTTGGCGCGTTTTTAGGCGGGTGCCTCCGGGGGCCCCGCGCGTTGCGGGGAACGACCTGTTTCTTCTGCCGGTTTCCGATCCCTTTCACTCGGAGAACACCTCCGCGCGGAACGCCCACAGCCGTGTGCCCGGCGCGCGCCAGTCTCCGGGCGACAGGCCCGCCTTCTCGCACACGGCGTCGAGGAAGCGCAGGGCGTCGAATCCCCACTCGGTCGCCACCTGGGGAAGGAGCAGCCCGCGTCGCCGCCCTGCCTCGAGAATCAATCCGTCCTGCCCGATCGCGATGTCCTCGGGACCTTCGATCGGGCGCGCGGGCGTGAGGACCGAGATCTCGATCGTGCACTGCGAGAGCTCCGCGGGCGCGAGCGGCGGAAACCGCGGGTCGTCGAACGCGGACCGGATCGCGAACTGGGGCACGATCCGGGTCAGGTCGCCGTCCGGCGAGAGCGTGCCGATGCATCCGCGAAGCTCCCCGAGCTTGCGCAGCGTCACGAAGAGGCCGCGCGCATCGCCGAAGGTCTCGGCGCGGTCCGAGTCCAGCCGCGGCGGAGGTTCTCCCGAAAAATGCGCCTCGAGCGCCGCGCGCGCCAGGTAGAGAAGATCCTTCCGCGCCTGCTCGGACAGAGGCGGAGGGACCTCGCTCACGGGCGGACTCCCGCCGGCGCCGTGGTGCGGAGAAGCGTGGAGAGAAAATCTTCGACGGCCGCGCCAAACTCCTCGAGCTTGCCCTCGAAGAAGTGATCGGCGCCCGGGATGACGACCAGGTGATGGCGGCCGCCCAGCCATTGCTCGACGTCCCGCGGAGGGCCGAACGTGTCGCGCTCACCCGCGATGAAGACCGCCGGGGCCTCGGGCACCGGAACCCCACGCCCCGAATCGGTGGAGATCGGGAGACCCGCCACGATCCACGTCTCGACACGCGGATCGGACGCCGCCGCCTTCAGAGCCGTGGCCGCTCCGAAAGAGAACCCGCCCGCCGCCATGGGAAGCCCTGCCGCGCGCTCGGCCTCCGCCATGGCGGCCCGAAAATCCTCTACCTCTCCGCGGCCCTCGTCGTAGCGTCCCTCCGAGAGGCCCACTCCCCGGAAGTTGAAACGCAGCGTGTCGAACCCGGATCGGGCCAGCGATTGCGCGGCCCGATAGACGACCTTGTTGTGCAGCGTGCCCCCGTGCATGGGGTGTGGATGGGCGAAGACGGCCGAGCCGCGGCGCGGGGCGGCGGACTCCTTCCACAGACCCTCGAGCCTCCCCGCCGGGCCCGGAAACATCACGGTTCGAATCCTGCCGGTCACTTTTGCGAATCGCCCGTCTCATCGTATCCTTCCCGCCGTCCTGCCTTAATCGAACAGGAGACCGGGATGAATAAGATCGTCCACATCGTCGGGACGGGCACGATCGGCGAGCCCTTGATCGGGCTCTTCACCGACTTCGGGAAGTCGCTGGGCGTCGACGAGGTCACGTTCCACAAACGTACGCCCATGACGACCGAGCGGGCCAAAGTCAATCACCTGATGGAGCGCGGCGCGCGTCTTGCCGTCGACCCCGACAAGGTCGCCGACTTCGAGGCCCTCGGGCACAAAGTCAGCCACGACGCCCAGTCCGCCCTCGAGCGCGCCACGGTCGTGATCGACTGCACCCCGGCCGGCAACGAGAACAAGAAGGTCTACGAGAAGATCACGGGCCCCAAGGGCTTTCTCGCACAGGGCAGCGAGTTCGGGTTCGGCAAGATGTACGCGATGGGGATCAACGACGAGGCCCTGGTCCCCGGGCAGGACCGCTTCCTGCAGATCGTCTCCTGCAACACCCACAATATCGCCTGCCTCATCCAGACCCTCGGCACCGACGAGTCGGGCGAGCGGATCCTGGACCGCGGCCGATTCGTCTGCATGCGCCGGGCCAACGACGTCTCGCAGGATTCGGGCTTCGCTCCGGCGCCGTCGGTCGGAAAACACGACGATCCCGAGTTCGGAACGCACCACGCGCGCGACGCCTCGGCTCTGCTGTCGACGATCGGCTGGAAGCCGCCGATCTTCTCCTCGGCGATGAAGATCAACACGCAGTACATGCATTCCCTGTGGTTCGACATGGACCTCTCGCAGCCGATCTCCAAAGAGAAGGTCTTGGCGAAGCTGCGCGCCAACCGGCGGATCGCCCTGACCGAACGGCGCTCGGCGAACCAGATCTTTTCGTTCGGACGCGACCACGGCTACTACGGCCGCATCCTGTCCCAAGCCGTGATCGCGTCCCCCACGGTATCGGTTCGCGGTGATCGGGAGACCGTCGGCTTCTGCTTCACTCCTCAGGACGGCAACTCGCTCGCCTCCTCGATCGCGGCGGCGCTCTGGCTGATGGATCCCGACCGCAGCGCGCTCTCGGCCCGGATGGCGACGCTGGACCGGTTTTTCTTCCACGAAATCTGAGGAATCCGCGCACGACGCCCGCCGGCGTTCGAAGATCGAACGATTCCGGCGGGCGTCCTGTTACCATGGAGTGCAATGGCTTGGGTTACCTGTCCGCACTGCGGCTTCACGCAGCTTCCGGCTGCTCAGTGCCTGAAGTGCCACAAGCGCCTGGACCGCGCCCCTCAGCCCCCGCCGGCCGCTCCCCCTCCCCCACCGAAAGAGACCGGCTTCTGGTCGAAGCTGCCTCCGCGGCCCTACCTGTTGATCCTCGCGGCCCTCGCCCTGGCGGTGATCACCGGGGTCCTGGTCTGGAGCGCCCGTAGCGGCAACCCGATCGCCGAGACCGCGGGGCTCGCTCCTGCGACCCCCGAGCCCTGGTCGCTCGATCTGACGGGCCGCTGGTTCGGAAAAATCACCACGACGATTCCGGGGACGCCTTCTCGGCCGGCCCTGCGCGAGACGTTCGTCGAGACGGATCGCTCCGGCAACATCGTCGGCGCGGGAGTCATCCTGACCGATCCGGGCCGCGGCGGCGCCGGAGCCGGTTACATGACCGTCCCGGACGGGCAGAGACGCGTGCGCGAGATTGCGACTTCGGTGACGGCTTCGCCGAAGGCCGCCGCGCTGTCGCTCGACTTCATACCGTTTGCGCCCTGGGTCCCCGCCCGCCAGCGCTCGTGGCACGCGCTGGAGGGCATGCGCCGCAGTCCCGAGGAGACGACGTACGTCCTGCTCGAGTCGGTGGAGCCGGATTACCTGGTGCAGGCGGGGATCAACGCGAGCGGCTTCCTGTCCTACCTCTACCTTTCGCCGGCCTACGCCCAGGGCCGCGGCACCGACGCGCTTTCCAAGGCGATCCATCCCGAACCCGGCAGCTCGCTGCGCGGATTCCGCAACTTGATCTGGGATTTCTCGGGAGCGGCCGACTTCGTCGGCCTGCAGGTTCAAAGCACGATCTCCGGCCCGGCGGGATCGCCGGACCGGATCGTGCTCCGACGCCCTTAGGCGGCGTTCTCGCTAGTTGACGGCGACGACGTAACCGCCGCTCTTGGCGTCGCGCTTGAGCGTGATGAGGCCGTGGCGCTCGGCGTCTTCGAGCAGTTCCGAGAACGACTTGTAGCCGTAGTACGACTCGTTGAAATACGGCTGTTTGCGCTGCATCGTCTGCTTGACCATCGAGCCCCAGATCACGTCGTAGTTCTCGCGGCGCAGGGCCTGGATCGAGTCCACGACGAGCCGGAAGACCTCCTGTTTCTTCTTGGGCAGGTTGTCGATCGACGGCAGGGCCCGGGTCTCGCGGACGAGGTCCTCGTAGAAGATGAACTCGTCGCAGTTGGAGATCAGAAGGTTGGACGTCGAGTTCTTCACGCCGACGCCGATGACGGCCTTGTCGTTCTCCTTCAGCTTCGAGACCAGCGGCGAGAAGTCCGAGTCTCCCGAGCAGATGACGAAGGTCGTGATGTGGCCCTTGGACGCCACGAGGTCCATGGCGTCGACGACCATGCGGATGTCCGCCGAGTTCTTGGCGGAGTAGTTGCGCTGCGGAATGTCGATGAGCTCGATCGCGGCCTCGTGGAACTCGCGCTTGTACTCGGAATAGCGGGTCCAGTCGGCGTAGGCCTTCTTGAACACGATGCGGCCCTTCTCGATCAGCCGCTGCAGGACTAAGTGGATGTCGAACTTCTTGTACTGGGCGTCCCGGACTCCCAGAGCGATGTTCTCGAAGTCGATGAAGAGCGAGAGCCTCTGCTCGACGGCCGCCCGCGCGGGCGGAACGCCGGAGACGCTGACCGGCGCCGTCGGGGTCGAGATCAATGGCGAGGGCGCGGGCATCGGGGCCGCGGCCGTCGGCTCCTCCGCCGGGGCCGGGTACGTCTTGTGTCGTCGGCCGCCTCCGCGGCGGCGTCGCGAGGGTTTGCGCTCCGTCTCCGCGGTCTCGGCCGCGGGGAACGGAACCGTGTCGTCCATCATGATGGGGTTTCTGTCCTTTCTGGCGCGTAGTCGAACGAAGAAGTCGTCAGCAGGAAGCTGGCCAGGGCCCGGGCGACTTCTCTCCCGGACTCGTCCACGATGTCCACCTCTCCGACGTTGACGCGCTTTCCTTTCTTGAGAATCCGCGCTTTTGCCCGGACTTCGCTCCGGGCGCGACGCAGGTAGTGAATGGTCAGGTCCGTCGTCGCAAAGCCCATCTTTCCGTCGAAATTCGTGGACAGCGCGAAGGCCACGGCGGTGTCGGCCAGAGTGGCCAGGATGCCTCCGTGGACCGTCCCGGACCCGTTCGTGATCTCCCGCCGGTACGGCAGTTTCAGGACACACCAGTCCGGCCCGAGCTCCTCGAGGCTCGGAGACAACCACCCTAAGGCGGGGGAATCGGCGAGGCGTTTCCTCAGGCGCGTCAGGAGGTCCGGGGCCAGCCCGGTCCGCTCCTGCGCAGCCGTCTGCAGGCTCACGAAGGCCCTATTCTACGCGATCCCGACCCCGGGCCGGGGGCTTTAGTCCGAGGTCTCGCCTTCCGCCTCCCGGGCGTAGTACGGGAGCTCCTCGGCCCGCCGCGTGGAGTTGTCGAGGTGCTTGGGGACCTCGACGATCGTGCGGGTGACGTTGGGGTCGCAGGTCTCGTTCTCGCACTCGTAGGTATAGACGTTCTTCTCGGGTCCCTTCCGGAACTTGACGATGGTCTGATACGTGTCGCAGTTTCCGCACTTGACCGACATCATGAAGATGTCGATCACGTGCAGATCCGGAGCGTCGCCGGGCTCGGCCATCGCCGGCAATGATACGCTCCGCGCCACCGCGAGGTCGACATGATCCGAAAAGCGCTCGCCGCCGCCGCCCTTTTCGCCGCCGCCGGCCTCCTCGCCGAGGAGGGCGTTTTCGAGAAGACGATTCCGTTTCCGCGCCGCCACGCGGGCGAGGTCGGCATCACCTACGGCAAGTGCACGATCCGTACGCTCGAGGCCCGCAACTATCCCGACGAGGAAGACATCGAGAAGGCCCGGGCCAACGACCCGAAGGACTCCTCCTGGATCTGGTGGCAGTTCGAGGTGGACAACAAGGGACCCGAGAAGTGGAAGATGAAGCTCGCCATCGAGGTGCTCGACAAGGACGGCAAGATCGTCACCTCCAGCGATCGCAGCGTGACCATAGACGGGTTCGAGAGCGAGTCCTACCGGATCTCCGGCCGGATGCGCACCCTCGTCGCCGCCGACTCCCCCAAGGTCCGCGTGCGTGCCCAGTTCATCCACGACAAGAAGTAGCGGCGGCGCGCCCCCAGACTACGCGGCCGCGCGCGACGGCCTCGCGCACCGGTTCCGCTCCGGAGTGATCGCGGTCGAGGGCTCCGACCGTGCCGTGTTCCTGCAGGGCCAGGTGACCCAGGACGTCCGGGGCCTCGCCCACGGTGAAGCGCGACCTGCCGCAGGCCTGACGGCGAGGGGAAAGCTCCTCTACTTCGGGCGCCTGGTCGAGGAAGCCGAGCGCATTCTCCTGCTCCTCCCGCGCGACGCCGTTTCGACGGCGGCCGCGCACCTGGCGAAATACGCCGCGTTCCAGAAGGCGTCGGTGCGGGACGCCACGGAGGACTACGCGCGCGCGGCGCTCTACGGCCCGGGGGCCGGGACGGTCGCTCCGCCCGACGGTGCGGTGAAGCTGCCCGGAGAAGGAGAGCTCGCGGGGGAAATCCTCGCCCCCGCCTCGGCTCGACCCGCCCTCGAGCGCGTCCTGTCGGACGCCGGCTCCGTGCCGGTTTCGCCGGAGACGGCCGAAGTCCTCCGCATCGAGGCCGGCCGACCGCGGCTCGGCGTGGACGCCGGCGGCGCGAACGTCCCCGACGAGGTGCAGCTCCAGGCGGCCATCTCGACGACCAAGGGGTGCTACGTCGGCCAGGAGATCGTGGCGCGGATGCGCACGTACGGACGCCCCCAGCGCCGGCTGGTCGGGTTTCGCTTTCCGAGCGAGACCGTGCCGGCCGGAACCGTCTTCTTCAATCCCGCCAAGGAGGGACATGAGCTGGCGCACGTGACGAGTGTGGCGATTTCCCCCCGCTTCGGACCGATCGGCCTGGGCCTCGCGTTCCGCGAGGTCGCCGAGGGCGCGACCTTGAGGGTCCTGGAGGCGCCGGATCGGGTCGCGATCGTCTCGGCCCTTCCGTTTTCGTGACGCATCGCCGAGAGCGGCCCTGGGAAATCCACCTCGCGCTGGCCGGGGCGCAGACCGGCTTCGCGCTCTTTCCCATCTTCGGAAAGCTCGCCCTCGGCCTGATCCCGCCTCTGGTCTTCGCGGCGTTCCGCGTCGTGTCGGCGGCGATCCTGCTCGACGTGATCCGCAGCGTGAACGGCCGCGAGTCGATCCGCCCGGGCGACCGAAGAAAGATCTTGCTCTACGGCCTGCTCGGCGTGTCGTTCAACCAGATCCTCTTCATTCTCGGCCTCTCGCTGACGACCGCGATCAACACCACGATTCTGACGGCCACGATCCCGGTCTTCACCATCGCCGCGGCGGCGATTCTCGGGCGGGAGCGCATGACGATGCGCGCCGCCGCCGGCATCGCTCTGGCCGGCGCGGGAGCGCTGGCCCTGCTCAACGCGCAGCGCTTCGACTGGAGCAGCGCCGCGTTCCGCGGCGACCTGCTCCTGCTGGCGAACTCGCTCTCCTACTCGCTCTACCTCGTGCTCTCGCGGCCGATCCTCGCCCACTACCGCGTGGCGACATTCACGGCGGCCGTCTTTCGATACGGCGCCCTGTTCATCCTCGTAGCCGCCTGGCCGGAGCTGCGGCGCTTCGAGCCGTCCCGCGTCACGCCGCTGGCCTGGTCGTGCCTGGCGGCGGTGATCGTCTTCTGCACCGTCATCCCCTATCTGCTGAACTCGTGGGCCCTGGCGCGCACGCACGCCTCTCATGTCGCGTTCTACGTCTTTCTGCAGCCGGTGATCGCAACGGTTCTGGCGATCCTGATCCTCGGAGAGGCGCTGACCTGGAAAACCGTGCTCGCTGCGGGGTTGATCTTCGCGGGGCTCGCGATTGGTCTGGTTGGTGGACGGCTTCCCGCGCGGCCGGTTCCATGACGGCTTCCGCACGGCGACTCCGTCGCGTCGCCGTCGTCATTCCGGTGTTCAACGAGCGGGACTCTCTGCCCCTCGTCGTCGGCGCCGTCCCAGCGGAGCTCGCCCAAGAGATCGTCGTGGTCGACAACGGCTCGACGGACGGCACCTCCGAGATCGCGAGGGAACTGCCCGTGCGGGTCGTTCGCGAGGATCGGCGGGGCTACGGCAGCGCATGCCTCGCCGGCGTGGCGGCCCTCGCGCCTGATCCTCCCGACGTCCTCGTGTTCCTCGACGGCGACTTCTCGGACCATCCCGAGGAGATGGCCCTTTTGCTCGACGCGATCGCCGCCGGAGCGGACCTCGCGATCGGCTCGCGCGTCCTCGGCCGGCGCGAGCCCGGAGCGCTCCTGCCCCAGGCGCGCCTCGGCAACGCTCTGGCCTGCCGCCTGATTCGCTTGCTCTACGGCCATCGGTACACCGATCTGGGACCGTTTCGCGCGATCCGCTGGAGCGCCTACCAGACCCTCGGCATGGAGGACGTCAACTTCGGCTGGACGTGCGAGATGCAGGTCAAGGCTCTGCGGCGCGGCCTGCGCGTCGTCGAGGTGCCGGTGTCCTACCGGAGACGCGTGGGCGTGTCGAAGATTACCGGGACGGTATCAGGAACCCTCCGCGCGGGCGCCAAGATCCTCTGGACGATCGCGCGCTACGGCCTAAGACCTTGAGGCGACGGCCGAGGCTTTCCAGGACGCGAAGCAGGCGCCCGCCTCCGAGACGAAGCCCGTGTGCCTTGGCGCCCAACCCAGGACGCGCGCGGCCTTGCTCGCGGAGAGCCGCTGGTCGTAGGCGAGACACTCGGCGTAGGGACCGAATCGCCGGACGGCTTCGTCCACCGGCGCGCGCCGTATCGGCCCCGAGTAGCCCGCGGCACGCGCCGCGGAGCGGGCCATGGCCTCCTGAGTCTCCTCGGATCCGTCGGCAACGTTGAAGATCTCCCCCGCCGCGTCTCTCTCGGCGGCGCGCACGTACGCGTCGGCGACGTCGTCCTCGTGAACCATGGCCCAGCGCCCACGGCCGTCGCCGACCACTTCGAGGTTCCCGCGAATCGCGCCGTCGAACCATTCGGCCGTCAGACCTCCCGGTCCGCCGTAGAGGCAGCCCGAGCGCATCACGATCCCGCGCACTCCGCCCGTGTCGAGCACCCGGCGCTCGATGCCCGGCCGTAGCGCCGCGTAGTCCGGCGGCTTCACGGGCGCGCTCTCGTCCACGATCCGGCCCGCCGTGTCGCCGTAGATCCAGCAGCCGCTCGTGTACAGGAAGACCGGCCGACGCCCTCCGCCCGCGGCCGCGCCGAGAAGCGCCTCGACGGCGTCGCGGTCGCGCTCGAACGCCCCCGGCCCCGAGGCGAACGCCGCGTGAACGACGACGTCGCACGCACGGGCCTCGTCCAGAAAGGCGCCGGGCTCATCCATGGTCCCGAGGACGGGACCGATCCCGCGTACCTCAAGCTCCCGCGCCCGGGCGGCGTTGCGAGCCGCGCCACGAACTTGGTGCCCCGCCGCGCGGAACGCCCTCGCGACCGCAGCTCCGACGTATCCGGTCGCGCCGGTGACGAAGACCTTCACGGACGGGCGCGTTTCTATCGCGATCCGGGAGCGGCGGCAACCTCGTAGTGCGTGACGCGGGGCGACATCTCCAGCAGGAACTCGCGGTCCTCCGGGTAGTAGCGGGCCTTCTCGACGTCGTCGCCGGCGAATGCCCGAATCGCGTCGAGAGAGTCCCACAGCGAGACGAAGACGAATCGGGTCCGGTCGCCTTCCGTGCGCCGGAGCACGTAGACCCCTCGGTTCCCGGGAGTCGCGTTCAGGTCCCGGATGCCGGTCTTCTCGAGGTAGAGCTGGTAATCGTCGGCTCTCGAGGCCGGCACGTCCCCGGACCAGTAGCGTGCGATCATCGAAGCCTCCTCACCGCTCCCAACACGCGTCGGAAGCAAAGGGATGCGCGGCCGGGCTAGGCCTCGCGGTAGCGCTGGAGCGCCGCGATCACCTCGGGATCGGCCCGGCGGGGCTTCCCCGAGGGATCCGTGAAGACGTGGTGGGTCGAGCCTTCCGCGAGAAGCTGCCCCTCGGGGTCGCGGATCTCGTACTCGAAGACGCAGCCGCGGGGCGACAGCGTTCCCATCCGGGTAATCACGCGGATCGGGTCGTCGTAGCTCGAGCGGCGCCGGAAGCTCGCCTCCACGCGCGTGACCGGGATGAAGAGCCCGTTCTTTTCCATCTCGGCGTACGGGATGCCCGCGGCGCGGCACCAGTCGGTGCGGCCGATCTCGAACCAGACGAGGTAGTGGGAGTGGTACACGATCCCCATCTGGTCCGTTTCGGAGTAGCGGACCCGGAGCTGGGACTCGACCGTGCGCAACGTCAGAACCGGTCGGCGAGCCGTTGCCGGACCGCCTGCGGGACGAGCCCCGTCACGTCGCCGCCGAGGCGGGCGAGCTCCTTGACCAGACGGCTCGACACGTAGGAATACTCTTCCTTGGCCATCAGGAAGACCGTCTCGATCGCGGGAGCCAGACGCCGGTTCATCAGGGCCATCTGGAGCTCGTATTCGTAGTCCGAGACGGCGCGGAGCCCTCGCACGATCAACCCCGCGCCCGACCGGTTCGCGAAGTCCACGAGCAGGCCCGTGAACGAGGCGACCGAGATCGACGGATCTCCTCCGACGATCTCCCGGATCATTCCGATTCTCTCCTCCATCGAGAAGAGCGGCGTCTTCTGGTCCTGCTCGAGGATCGCGACGATCACCCGGTCCGCCAGGCGTCGCGCCCGCGCCAGGATGTCCAGGTGCCCGTTGGTCAACGGATCGAAGGAGCCGGGATAGACGGCGATTCGCTCCGTCATGGTTTCCTCCCCCCCTCGGTTGTCGCGACGCGGAGGCCCTCGGCCAGCAGATTATAGGCGGCGACCGTCAGGAACAGGGCGAGGCCGGGGAAGAGCGCGAGCCACCAGGCCTCCTCGATGTACGCCGGCGCCGCCGAGAGGATCCCTCCCCACGAGACCGCGGGCGCCGGGAGCCCGACCCCCAGAAACGACAGCGATGCCTCGGCCAGGATCGCCCACCCGACGCCGAATGCCGCCGAGACGATCAGCGGAGGCAGGGCGTTCGGGAGCAGGTGGCGAACCAGGATCCGCGGCGTCGAGGCGCCGGCGGCCCGGGCCGCGCGCGCGTAATCGAGGTCCTTGATCTTGAGCACCTCCGCGCGCGCGTACCGCGCGTCGCCCGCCCACGCCGTCAGACCGATCGCCAGGATCACCGTCAGCGGCGAAGGCGGCAGGAGCGCCGCCAGCGCGAGCAGCAGAAACAGCACCGGGAAGCACAGCATGACTTCGATCAGGCGTGACAGGGCCATATCGGTCAGCCCTCCGGCATAACCCGCGGTCGCGCCGACGGCGAACCCCACGACGAGGGACACGGCCGCCGCGGTCAAACCGATGGCCAGCGAAATCGGCGTCGCGGCCACGACGCGGGCCAGCAGGTCGCGGCCGAGATCGTCGGTCCCGAAGGGATGCGCCGCCGACGGAGGCGAAAGCCGCCGATCGAGCCGAATCTCCCTCGCCGCGCCCGAGAACATCGGCGAGATCGCCGCGACCAGCCAGAGCGCCACGACGACCGCCAGCGCCGCGCGCGCGCTGCCGGGCAGGCGCCGTCGCCCCGGATTCGTCATGGACTCGCGCCGTCGCGCACGCGGGGATCCGCGGCGGCGCTCGCCAGGTCGGCCAGCAGCGTGGCCACGAGAGTCGCCACGGCCGTCAGCAACGACAGCCCGAGGATCATCGGGTAGTCGCGCGAGAGGATCGAATCGAAGTAGAGGCGGCCCAGGCCCGGCCAGGCGAAGATCTTCTCGACGATGACGCTGCCCGACAGAAGCGCCGGCAGGAGCAGTCCCAGAAGGGTCAGGACCGGGAGCAGCGCGTTCGGCAGCGCGTGCGTCCAGAGCGCCCGTCTCCGCGACGCCCCGCGGGCCCGCGCCGCGAGCACGTAGTCGCTGGAGGCCGCATCCGTCACTCCCGAGCGCACGAGGCGGGCGACGAAGGCCAGGGTGCCGTAGGTCAGACAGGTCACCGGGAGCGCCAGGTGCGCGAGCCTGTCGGCGAGCCCCGCGAACCCGGTCCCGGGCGCGTCGGACTCCATTCCGTAGAGGGGCAGCAGCCGCAGGCGGACCGAGAAGAGCGTCTGCAGGAGCAGGGCCGCCCAGAACGTCGGCATCGAATACAGCGCGAAGAGCGCCGTGCCCGACATCCGGTCGAAGGCGCTTTCGGGCCTTCCTCCCGCCACGACGCCGAGCGGGATCGCGACGGCCAGGGCGAGCACGAGAGCGAGCCCGTTCAAGAGCAGCGTGTTGGGAAGCGCCTCCCGAATGCGCTCGCCGACCGGGCGGTGATCCACGAAGGATTCCCCGAGATCGAAGCGCGCGGCCCGCGAGATCCACGTCGCGAAACGCTCTGGCAGCGGACGGTCCAGGCCGTAGAGGCGCCGCATCTCCTCGGCCGCGCGCCCGGTGGGGCGCCGCAACGAGTCGGCGCCGCCGGAGATCGGGCTGCCCGGGGCCAGGTGGACCAGGAGGAAAACGACGATGGTGATTCCAAAGAGCGTCGGGATCGCGAGCGCGAGACGGCGCAGCAGGTACGCCGTCACGAAACCTTCTTCCACCAGCCCAGCGGGCCCGGCCAGATGCCGTAGAGCCCGAGCGGCGACGTCGTCACGCCGCGGACGGACTTCGTGAAGGCGTACTTCTGCGTCGGGTTGACCACGAAGATCGCGGGCGCGTCGTCGCGGAAGATCCGGTGCAGGCGGTGGAACGTTTCCTTGCGCTTCTCGGCGTCGAGCGTGCTCCGCGCCTCATCCATCAGGCGGTCCGCCTCGGCGCTCCGGTAGCATCCGTTGTTCTGCCCGTTGGGCGGACACTGCGAGGAATGCCAGTAGAAGTACGGATCGGGATTCGCGTCCACGCTGGACCAGCCCAGCGACGCGGCATCGAATTCGCCGGCGTCGACCTTCGCGACGAAAGCGCTCCACTCCATCTGCCGCACGCGCGCGGTCACGCCGACCTTCGCGAGCTCGGATGAGAGCATCTCGTCGATCTGGCGCCCGATGTCGGACCCCGCCGAGACGACCAGATCGAACTCGAATTCGCGGCCGGCGCGGTCGAGCGTCCCGTTGCCGTTGGTGTCCTTCCATCCCGCCTCGGCCAGGAGCTTTTTGGCCTGCTCGGGATCGAAGAGCAGAGGCTCGACCGACGCGTCGTACGCCGGCGAATCTGGAGCCCAGGGCCCCGAGATGATCCGCGCGGAGCCGCGGTAGAGGTCCCGAACGAGGGAAGCCCGGTCGAGCAGCATCGTCATCGCGCGGCGCACCCGCGCGTCGGAAAAGAGCAGCGACCGGTTGTTCAGCGCGATGTAGTTGAAGTCCAGGTTGTAGAACTCGACCAGCCGGCAGCACGGCCCGGACGGCCCGATCGCCTCGACTTTCGCCTTTTGCGCCGCGTCGAGCTGGTCCTCGTCGAGCTCGCCGGAGGTCAGAAGCCGAAACGCGGTCGCGTTGTCCGGAACGACCCGGAAGAGGACCCGGTCGAAGTGGCCCTTCTCCCAGGGATAGCGCGGATTGCGCTCGAGCTCCAGGGATTCCTGCGTCTTCCACTTCACCATCCGGTACGGACCGTCGGAGAGCGGCGCCCGGTTGTCCCTGGCGGAGAGAAAGCGCTGGCCCGCGAAGCGATGCTCCGGAAGGACCGGCAGGACGAACGCCATCGCGCGAAACGCGTAGGGCTGGCGGAAGCGAAACCGCGCGCGGCGCGGGTCGAGCGCCTCGGCCTTCTCGAGGTCTTCGAAGAGAGACTTGAAGACGGGCGCGGGGACCTTGGGGTCCCGGATCTTCTCGACGGTGAAGAGGACGTCCCGAGACGTCACAGGCGTGCCGTCCTCCCACACCGCGTCGGCCTTCAACGTGACGACGTACTCTCGCCCGTCGGAGGAGACCTCCAGTTTCTCCGCGAGGCCCGGCACCTGGTTCAGCTTCGCGTCGTAGTCGAAGAGGTTGCGCTGGATGTACTGGAGGACCTGGGCCTCGAAGACGCCCGACTGAAGGACCGCATTCAGGGTGGTCGGCTCGCCCGCCAGCCGCCGGTAGAGCGTCCCTCCCGGCTCCGGCGCTCCGTCCCTGGTGCCGTCGAGGAACTCGAGCCCGGGCTCCGCGGCCTGGGGAGTGGGCCGCGACAGCGTCGGTGTCGGAGCCGGAGACTCTTCTCGCGCGCGGCAGGCGATCGCCGCCAGGAGCAGGACACCAGCGACGGCGCGCCTCATCGCGTCAGATTATGACTGGAACCGACCCGGAACCCGGAACCCGGGACCTATTACGGCGCCGTGAAGGGCACGACCGCCACATTGCGCGCGGCGTCGGTCACGCGAACCAGCAGGTACGCCCCGCGGGCCTCGGCCGGCAGACGGATCGTGTACGACTCCTCCGGCGAGTCCGAGAGCCCGTCCTTGGGTTCGACCCGGATCCACTTCTTTGCGTCGAGGCTGTACTCGGCCTCGCCGATCGGCGACGCCGCATCCACGGCCGTGATCTCGAGAACTCCGGCCGAGCGCGAGGTCTCCCGCACGACCGGCGGCGTGTTGTCGATCCGTACGGTCGAGCTGTCGCGCGAGGCGGTCTTGCCCTCGCCGGGATTAGCGTCGGCGTCCGAGGCGGTGACACGGACGACGTACTCCCCGTCGGGCAGGGACGTCGAGTCGAAGGAATACGACGTGTCGTGGACGTCCTTGCGGAGCGGGATCCACTTCGTGGAACCCGCGGGACGGAACTCGAGCTCGTAGACCAGGGCGTCGCCGTCGGGATCGGTCCCCTTCCACTGGAGGGTCCGATAGCCCTTGCGGTAGAGCTTCCGCGGCGAGCTTTCCGACTTGGCCTCCTCGAGGCCGGTGAAAATGCCCTTCTCGTCTGTGGCCGTGGCTTCGTAAACGTTCGAGCCGCTCGTGCCCGAGCGCGCCAGAACCTCGGCCGGCTCCAACGCCGCAACGCTCTCCACCGTCGGGGCGGAATTGTGGTTGCGGTAGGCCGCCTCGACGCGACGGACTCTCGGCGTGCGTTCCCCGTCGGGCTCCATGCGCAGCTTCCACTGCAGGAAGCGGCCGTCGGGCGCGTCGATTCGCAGCGTGCGTCCGGATCCGCTCCAGGGCGACCAGGGACTCCAGGTCGTGTCGGGCGTGGCCGACTCGCCGGATCGGAACGAGAACTCGACCCTCGAGTTGCCGGGCGCCTCGCCCTCCCAGCGGAAGGCGCCGAAGTGGCTGGTCCGGCCCGTGTCCTTCACGGGCGAGACGTATTCACCGGCCGTCGCGCCGGCGCGCCGCCGGTAGAGAGCGCTGGAGGCATTCAGCCCGACATCCGGCCCGGCCAGGAACGTGGCCTGCTTCTCGTCGAACGTCCGCACCAGCGAGGACGCGTCGGCCTGGATCGCGTAGAGCTTGCCGCGAGGACCGGTCGCGGCGAGGACGCCGGATCCGTCGGCGTCGGGCGCGAGGTCGAAGACGATCTCATCGGGAGAGCTCCAGATGGTTCGCGGAGGCTCACCCTCGGTGAAGAGCACGACTTCCGACGAATAGCCGCCGCGCGAGGAGCCGCGCGACGTCGCGAGCCGAGGCGACGACACCGAGACCGAGACCTCGGCGCGGCTCCGGTCGTCGTCGTCGGTGGACGAGCCCGACTTCGCGGGCTTCGCGGAGGCGGTCGCCGTGGGAAGCGAGATCGGCTCCCCTCCCGACGACGAGAGGTCCGCCGCGCCCGCCGCCGCCCAGACTCGGCCGGAAGAGTCGGCGTTGATCGACGTCACCTCGGGCTTGCCGGAGTCGTAGATGGTGGAGACGCGCCCGGCCGGATCGATGCGGAGAACGAGGCCCGATCCGGAGGTTCCCGCCCAGACGCGTCCCTGTCGATCCGCGAAGAGCGCGCGGACGTGGGCGTCCACGGTGCTGTGGACGCGCTCACCCTGGCCCGCGGCCTTGACGCGATGAATCTCACCCGGGAGACCCGTGCCGACGTAGAGGACGGGACCCGCGAACGTCAGCGCCCATACATACTCGGCTTTCGTGTCGTAGTAGAGGACGGGTTTGCCCTTCTCGATGCGATAGACCTTTCCGCCCGGAGACCCGCCGGCGTAGAGCGTGCCGTCGGGAGCGACGGCCAGGGCCGTCACCTCCTGTTCGGGGAGGGTGGCGAACGTTTCGACCGCGCCGTCGCCGGTGACGCGAAGAATCTTGCCGGCGTCCCCGGTGCCGACGTAGAGCTCGCCCTTCTTTCCCGGCACGCCGGCGAAGAGCACGGCCTCGGCGATCGACTCGACCTTCGAAAGCGCATGCCCGGGCAGAAGCGTGCCGTCCGCCGTCACCGAGATGCCGCGCGCTTCTCCCAGCGAAAACTCGCCCGCGCTGTCGCAGACCCAGATGCGCACGGCGGCGGCGGTCATGGGCGCGGCCGCGACGGACACACCTAGAGCGAGCGCCAGGACCCGGGGGCGGGCCCGGTTCACCAGATCCTCGGGAGCACTTCGAGATTCAGGCGGGCCGACCCCGCGACGGGCACCGGTTGCTCGATCGACTCTGCCTGGAGGCGCAGGTACCCGAGGTCCGGCGAGCCGTCACCCGGGCCGCGGTCGCGCAGCAGGGCCGCGCGCGTGGGCGGCAGCGCCGGCAGCGGCGCCCCGTTGACCACCGCGCCGGCGGCCGCGCGATAGGCCAGGAGGTTCAGCGTGTTCGGGGGACGGACCCGAGACAGGAACTCCAGCACCTGGTCGAGCGAGTGCGGATCGGGCGGATAGAGGGCGAGGTCGTACGCCGTCGCCGCGTTGCCGTCGCCGACGAAGAGCGTCAGCGGTCCGGGGGGCGTGTTCTCGGGGATCTTCGCCGTCATCACGACCCGCCGTGAACCTCCGCGGAAGTCCTCGAGGTCCACCCACACGGGCACCGTGTCCCCGGGCCGGACGCGCTCCTTCTGCGCCTCGACGTTGACGATCCGCGCGCTCTGGAGGCGGTCGGAGTGCGTGATCTCCACCTCCACGCCGCGGATCGAGAGATCGCGGAATTCGTTGGCCATGAGGTAATTCGTCAGCAGCGCGAGCGAACCGACGGCTTCCTCGCGCGCCGTCAGGCCGGAGAAGACCGAGTCCCAGCGCACCGGCTTGTCGTCCGTCGCGATCGAGGACTTCCAGACGATCGTGCGCTCTCCGGCGCGCTTCTCGAGCGTGGTCAGGACGTTGTCCGTCGCCATCGCGAGCAGGATCGGCGTCAGCATCGAGTTGTGGACGACCTCGAAGCGGAACGTCTGGGGCGGCAGGTCCTCCGACGTCATCTTGATCGTGACCGGAACCATGGTCGGGGGCTTGCCGAAGCTGCCCAGGATGCCCGAGGAGCGATCCTGCGACACCGATCCGAGCGCCGGCCCCGTCGTCGAGAACTTGAATGAGCGGTACAGCGACGGCAGCACCGTCAGCACGTCCGCTCTCGCCATCGGCATGTCCACGGGGCCCATCGACAGGAAAGGGTGGCCGAAGGCCAGGATCGAGTTGCCGTCGACCCAGGTCACCGTGCCGGTCGCCGACAGGACCATGTCTCCGTTGAGAAGCACGGCCGCCACGGCGGACCCGGGCTCAAGCCGTCCCTCCGGCTCCGGCGATGCCGCGCCCGCCGAAGGCGACGAGGCGCCGCTCGGCGCGACCAGCCAGCCCGCGGCTTCGGCGACTCGTCCGAAGACGGTCCCCGGGGTCGTCACGCCCGAGAACGAGACGGGCAACGGCAGCGGCACGGGCCCGTTTCCGGCGGCCGGCTGTCCGCGAAACGCATTGACGAGCTGGGTGAACGGCTCGGCGAATTTCCCCGTGCCGAAGGCCGACACCATCGCCGCGGTCGGAGTCGCCGCGCCTCCGATCGGAACCGGCGGCGTCGCCGGCGCCTTGCGGATGTCGAGCATGCTCTGAATCGGCGTGATTCCGCAGATGGGATCGCGGGCGAACGGCCAGCCGTACGCGAGAGCGCCGATCAGCTTGCCGTCGACGTAGATCGGGCTGCCGCTCATTCCGGCGATGATCCCCGTCTTCGCGAGCGCCTCGTCGTTCAGGATGCGTGCGAGGATCAGATCCTGCTTCGGCGCGTAGCTCTTCAAAACGCCGACGATCTCGACGTCGAAGCGTTGCACGCCCTTCCCGTCGCCGAGGTCAGAGAGGCCATAGCCTCTCATCCCGGGCGTCACCTGCCCGGCCGGCAGGATGTCGGTCGGCGCCGACCGAGCGCTCGCCGAGAGGAAACACGCCAGCGCCGCGCCGATGAGAACTCGATACACCAATGGCTTCACACTCGGGACAACCCCGCCGGATTTGGACTCCATTCCCTTTGACCCTTCCCTTCCCCCTATGTTACGGTCGAAATCGATGCTGGGGACCGTTTTTCAGCCCGTCACCACCGAAAATCTCCCCCACGGCAACCCGATCCTCTCCTTCTTCCGGGACACCGGAGCCGTGGACAAAGTGGTGCTGGGTATACTTTTGTTCTTCTCTTTTGTCTCCTGGGTGATCATCTTTGCCAAGTTTCTGCGCCTCCGCCGGGTCTCCCGCCAATCCGAAAAATTCGTCAATTTCTTCCGCAAGTCAAAGCGATTTTCCGAGGTCAATACCTTCGCCGGGGAGCTCTCGGACACCCCCCTGACGACCCTGTTCAAAGCCGGTTACGCCGAGCTGGACGCCCAGGTGAAGGCCAACCGGGCCGACGAGAACCCGACCACAGGAGGCGGCCAGGGGGGGAAGCTCCTGATCAAGAACATTTCCGGAATCGAGCGCGCCCTGGAGCGCGCGATCGGAGTCGAAATGTCCCGGCTGACCCGGAACATGACCTTCCTCGCGACGACGGCGGCGGCCACCCCCTTCATCGGCCTCTTCGGAACCGTGTGGGGGATCATGCAGTCGTTTCGGGCGATCGGCGAGACGGGGTCGACGTCGATCGCCGCCGTCGCACCCGGCATCTCGGGAGCCCTCATCAATACGGCCGCCGGGCTGGCGGCCGCGATCCCCGCGATGATCTTCTACAACTATTTCATGGGGAAGGTCCGCGAGCAGCGGGCGGGCATGGAAGATTTTTCCCTCGAGTTCATCAACCTGGCCGAGAGAAACTTCACCTAACGGGTCGTTCTGATGGAAGCTAGCCGGGAACAAACCTCCGCTCTCGTCGGCGCGTCGAGCGCCGCTGAAACAGCCTCTCTCTAACGATGGCCTTCCAGCGTCAGTCGGGCGACCCGTTCGACCACCTCGCGGACATCAACGTCACGCCACTGGTGGACGTGATGCTCGTTCTCTTGATCATCTTCATGGTGACCGCGCCGATGCTCCACACCGGCATCTCCGTCGCGCTGCCCAAGACGGCGACGACGAACCTGCGGTCGAATCCGGAGGACCCGATCGTCCTCTCGATCTCCCGGGACGGCCTCTACTACATCAACGAAACGCCGGTGGCCCGGGGTTTGCTCCGCGATCGCCTGCGCTCGATTTTGCGCGGCCGCAAGGAGAAGGCCGTGTTGCTGAAAGCCGACCGCGGACTCTCTTACGGAACTGTCATCGAAACTCTCGATCTCCTCAACCGGATGGGCATCGAGAGCCTCGGGCTCATGACCGACACCTCGGGGGCCCAGAAGAAGTGACGTCCGGGCGATCGCCGGATCGGGCCTGATGGATACCGTCGGAAACGTCCTCGCCGAGCGCCGTCAGGAACGGATCCCCTGGGGGTCCGCCGCGCTGCTCGCGTTTCTCCTGCACGCCGCCGTGCTCGTGGCGCTGCTCGTGTCGGTCTTCGCCAAGCCGATGCGCTACGCCGCGCCCCGCGCGGTCGCCGTGCGTCTGATCCGGATGGGCTCGCCGACGGCGCCCGAGGTTCGCACGGCTCCGGCGCCGGTTCCGCCTCCTCCACCGGCGGCCGAGAAGCCCAGGATCGAAAAGCCACCCGAAGAGAAACCTCCACAGCCGTCGGAAAAGGCGCTGCTGCTGCCGTCGAAGGAAAAGGAGACGAAGAAGAAGCCGACGCCGGCACCGATCAGCCGGCCGGCCCGCGAGGCTCCGCCCGCGATCAGCCTCCCGAATGCCGGAGAGGAAAGCTCGGGCGCCACGTCCGGTCCGGCGGCCGGCGCGGGTGGAACCTCCGCGATCGGCGGCCTGAAGCTCGACCAGGCCGACTTCAAGTACCCCGTCTACATCGAGCGGATGGCGGGGATCCTCCAGCAAAACTGGCTTCCATTGCAAATCGCGCCGGTGAACCCCGTCGTGCACTTTCAAATCGAGCGAGACGGGACGATCACCGACATCCGCCTCGTGACCGCGAGCGGGCTCCCGTGGGTGGACCGCGCAGCGCAGCGAGCCGTCATGGCCTCGTCGCCGCTTCCGCCGCTTCCGTCCGAATATTCCGGAGAGCGTCTCGGGGTTCAGGTCGCATTCGCTTTCGAGTGACAGAACGGAGATTCCGCATGTTTCGACCTTTCGTCTTCACCGCGGCCGTCTTCGGCCTCGTGGCCGGGCCCGCACTCGGTCAGCAGCCCGTCCCGACGCCCGCACCCGGCCAGGACATTCAGCTCACGATCAAGAGCGGCGCTGCGCGGCGCCTCACCGTCGCGGTTCCGCCGCTCGACGCTCCAGGAACCGCGGCTCTCCAGGCACAGGTGGCGGATCCGTTCACGGCGACCCTGCGTTCGGATCTGGAATACGCCGGGGCGTTCGTCGTGGCCGAACCGGCCCTCTACCCGCAAGGCTATCGCGATCCCTCGACCCAGGACGCCGCGGACCGGTGGCTCGGCACAGGCGCCGAGGTCCTGGTCGACAGCCGGGGATCCGTCAGCGGCGACAAGGTATCGATCGAGGGACGCGTCTGGGATCTGAAGTCCCGCAAGCTCATCTTCGGACGGAGGTATTCGGGAGGCGCGTCCTACGTCGAGCGCATCGCCCACACGTTCGCCAACGATCTGGTGAAATACTTCACCGGAAAGCCGGGTAACTTCCTGTCGACCATCCTCTTCGTCACCGAGCATCCCGGCGGCATCAAGGAAATCGAGGCCATGGACTTCGACGGCCGCAACACCCGGACGCTGACCTCGCACAAGTCCATCGCGATCAATCCCAGCGGCGCGGCCGGCCGCATCGCCTACACCTCCTACGTGCGCCTGTATCCCCAGATCTGGACGATGGGGCCCGACGGCGCCGACAAGCGCGAAGTGCCCACGGGCGTCGATCTCAACGCCTCGCCCTCGCCGTCTCCCGACGGCCGTGAGATCGCCTTCGCCGGCTCGGCCGGCGGAAACGCCGACATCTACACCGTGGGCGTCGCCGGCGGATCGGCCAAGCGGCTCACGACGAGCCGCGCTCTCGAGGCCTCGCCCGCCTGGTCGCCGACGGGCCGCCAGATCCTCTACACCTCGGACCTGACCGGCACGCCGCAGATCTACGTGATGGAGGCGGAGGGGACGGGCTCGCGCCGCGTCACGTTCGCCGGAAACTGGAACGACGAAGGGTCGTGGTCTCCCGACGGCTCGCGCATCGCGTTCGCCTGCCGCAACGAAGGCGACTTCAACATCTGTGTGATGGACTTCGCGACCGGCCAGACGGTACAGATCACCTCGGAGGGATCCAACGGCCATCCGACCTGGTCGCCGGACGGCGAGAAGATCGTCTATTCCTCGCGCCGCAGCGGATCGACACAGATCTACACATCCGACGCGAACGGACAGAACAAGCGGCAGCTGACCAAGGGAGGCAACCACTACCAGCCCTCGTGGATCCCGTGATCGCCCGCCATCGATTCGTGTTGGGGATCGTCAAGCTCTTTGCTATATTGAAGTTCCGAACGCGGAACCCCCGTCGACGCACTAAGGAGTACGGAGAATGCAAAGGAAACTGACGGCGCTCACCCTGGTTTCCCTCGTGGCCGCCCTCGCGCTGGCGACGGGCTGCAAGAAGAAGACGCCGACGACGACTCCGGAGGCGCGTCCTCCGGTCACATCGAAGGCGCCCGAGACCGCGGTTCCTCCTCCTGCCACGGCTGCCCCCCGCAAGGATGTCGAGTCGGAAGTGCTCTCCAAAGACATCGCCGAGATGAACAAGGCCGGATACCTCACCGACGCGTTCTTCGACTACGACCAGTCGGACCTGCGCGAGGACGCGCGGACCGCGCTCGCGGCCGACGCGGCCTGGCTGAAGAAGTACCCGACGGTCCAGGTCCTGATCGAGGGCCACTGCGACGAGAGAGGCACCGCGGCCTACAACCTGGCTCTCGGCGACCGCCGCGCCAACGCCGCGAAGGAGTACCTGGTCTCCCTCGGCGTGGACGGCTCGAAGCTGCGCACGGTTTCCTACGGAAAGGAGCGTCCCTTCTGCACCGAATCGAGCGAGAGCTGCTGGCAGCAGAACCGGCGGGCTCACCTCGTGATCACGGCCAAGTAGTCTTGAGGGTCTCTCACCGCTACGGCCTGGTTGGCCTTCTCGGCGCGGCGCTCGTTTCGGGCGCCGCGTGCGTGTCCTCGGACGACATCGAGGGCCTGCACCGCCAGATGAACGACATCCAGAAGCAGATCCAGACGCTCGAGCGCAAGTCGTCGAGCAAGGAAGAGGTCGACAAGGTCAACCAGAACGTCTCGACGCAGACGACGCAGCTCTTGAAGTCCAACGCCGACGCGGCGGTCAAGCTCGGAGAGCTGACGACCAAGATGGAGCAGCTCGAAGCCAAGCTCGAGGACACGAACCGCCGGCTCTCCCAGCTCTCCCAGCAGATCGCCGAGACCCAGGGGGACCTGCTGCGTCTGCGAGGCTCCAACGGAGCGGTCCCGCCGCCCGCCGGCGGCTCACCGGCTCCCGGCTCCCCCCCCGGAGCGCCGGCCCGCCCCGCCTCCGGCGGACCTTCGCCGGCCGAGCTCTACGACACCGCGTACGCCGACTACACCAAGGGGCGCTACGCCCTCGCCATCCAGGGCTTTCAGGACTATCTCGTGAGCTACCCGAACACGGATCTCGCCGACAACGCCCAGTACTGGGTCGGCGAGTCGCACTTCGCGCAGAAGAAGTACCCCGAGGCCATCGCCGACTTCGAGCAGCTCCTCAAGCAGTGGCCGGCCAGCGACAAGGCCTCCGCCGCCCTCCTGAAGAAGGGCTACGCGATGCTGGAGCTCAACCAGAAGCCCGAGGGCATCGTCCAGCTCCAGTACGTCATCCACGAGTTCCCCACCTCGGAGGAGGCCCGCCTGGCGCGGGCGCGCCTGAAGACGCTCGGGGTCGACGTCAAGTAGCCCGGTAGGCGTCCCGGCGGGTTTGGGGTAGTCTTCCCGCCTCATGAAACCGAAAACAGCCGTTTAGGAGAAAAGACCGCAGCCATGGCCAACATCAAGTCCGCTGAGAAGCGCATCCGCATCACCGCCCACAAGCGCGCCCGCAACAAGGCCCGCATCTCGCGGCTGCGCAGCGCCGTCAAGAAGTACCGCCAGACCGATTCGAAGAAGAAGTCCGAGACCCTGCCGCGGACCCACGCCGAGATCGACCGCGCCCTGGCCAAGGGCGTCATCCACCGCAACGCCGCCGCGCGCTACAAGAGCCGGCTCGCGAAGGCCGCCAGGTAGGGGCGGCCCTTGTGGCCGCCCGGGCGGGGCAAGCCCCGCCCCTACGGTTCTTGTCTCAAAACCCTTCCAGCATGCTCGTGACGAGGCTCTGCGCGAAGCGCCCCGCGACGCGGTCGATCGCGTCGTTCTCCCGATCGAGATAGGTGGCGGAGCTGAGCGAGAACTGGTAGTTGTCGCGGAACGTGAACGAGGGATTTTCCCAGATCGTGTCGTTCTCGCCCGGAGGCAGCCTCTTCAGCGACACCCTGGCCGTCACCTGCACTTGGTAGTCGGTCGCACGGCCCTGATTGTCGAACGCCACCGGGTAGAGGTTGAAGAACGTGACCGCGCCGGCGAGAACCGCGTCGGCGCCGGCCGCCGTGGCCTGCACCTTGAACCTTCCCCGCGAAGCCAGCTCGCGCGCGACCTCCGCCGAGAGACGCTGCTCGAGCCCCACGCGCTGCGTCAAGTTCTCCAGCGTCGTGAACTGGATGACCTTGATGGTTTCGGGCAGCGAAGAGCTCTGTCCGACGAGAGCATAGCCGCACCCGCATACCGCGAGGAGCACCGGCAGAAGCGCGAGGGCGGCGGCTCTCCTCACCGCACGACCAGGTTCAGGAGACGGTCCGGGACGAATACCGTGCGTGTGATCTGCTTGCCCTCCGTCCAGGACCGGATCTTCTCGTCCTGGCGCGCGCGCTCCATGGCCTCGGATTCCGTGGCCCCGCGGGCGACCGAAAGCTTGCCCCGCACCTTCCCGTTGACCTGGACGACGAGGGTCACCTCGGGCGACGTCGCCAGCTCCGGGTCGAAGACCGGCCAGCGCGACTCGATCAGGAATCCCTTCTCCCCGAAGCGCTCCCACATCTCATCGGTCAGGTGGGGCGCCACCGGGTGGAGCAGCTGCAGGAGCGTCCGCACGGCGGCGCGGAACGCCTCGGGCGTCTCCTCGCCCGCTTCCAGCGCGTCGGTGATTCCCCGCTGGAATTCCATCAGCGCCGCGACTGCGGTGTGAAAGTGGAACGCCGCGGCGTCGCGCGTGACGCGTTCGATCGTCGCGTGCGTCCGGCGGGCCAGGGGCGTGTCCCGCGGCCCCGGATCGCCCCCCGCCGGTAGCTCGCGAACCCGCTCGCAGAGGTCGTGGACGCGGTTCAAGAATCGGAACCCTCCGGTCACTCCGTCCTCGGACCACTCCGACTCCTTCTCGGGAGGCCCGATGAAGAGCGTGTAGAGGCGCACCGTGTCGGCGCCGTACCGGGCGATCAGCTCGTCGGGAGAGACCGTGTTGTCCCGCGACTTGGACATCTTCTCGATCTTGCCGGTCGACGGGTTCAGGCTCGTGATCATTCCCTGGTTGAAGAGCCGCTCGAACGGCTCCTCCAGATGGACGAGCCCCATGTCCTTCAGGACGCGGCAGATGAAGCGCGAGTAGAGCAGGTGCAGGATCGCGTGCTCGATTCCTCCGATGTACTGATCGACCGGAAGCCAGCGGTCCACGCGCGGGGTGTCGACCATCTTCGTCTCGTCGCGGGGATCGAGGAAGCGCATGTAGTACCAGGACGAATCCACGAAGGTGTCCATCGTGTCGGTCTCGCGCCGGGCAGGCCCTCCGCACTTGGGACACGTCGTGCGGAGGAAGGCCTCCGACTTCTCCAGCGGATTCCCTTCGGCTCCGAGAAAGTCCACGTCTTCCGGCAGCCGGACCGGCAGGTCCGCGTCCGGGACCGGAACGACGCCGCAGGTGGGGCAGTGGATCGCGGGAATGGGCGTGCCCCAGTACCGCTGGCGCGAGATCAGCCAGTCGCGCAGCCGATATCCGACCTTGCCGTGGCCGAAACCCTGTTCCTCGAGCCACCGCACCGAGACCGCGATCGCCTCGGGCCCGTTGGGTGTCCCGTCCCACGGTCCCGAGTGGACGAGCCTGCCGCCGTGCGGCAGGGCCTCCGTCATCGTGTCGGCGTCCACCTCGGCCCCTTCCGTCTGGTAGACGAGCCGAACCGGAAGACGGTACGTCCGCGCGAACTCGAAGTCGCGCTGGTCGTGGCCGGGAACGCCCATGATCGCGCCCGTGCCGTACTCGGGAAGGACGAAGTTGGCCAGCCACACGGGCATCGGCTGCCCGGTCGCCGGATTCAAGGCGAGGGCGCCGGTGTCCAGCCCCTCTTTCTCGCCGGTGTCGGCTTCCCTCTCGAGGCGCGACTCCCGGCGCACGCGTTCGACGAACTCTTCGATCTCGCGCCGCCGCGGCGAGCGCTCCGCGAGGACGGCGACCGACGGATGCTCAGGGGCGAGGGCCAGGAACGTCGCGCCGTACAACGTGTCCGGGCGCGTCGTGAAAACCGTGACCGGCTCGGCCAGTCCGTCGACGCGAAAATGGATCTCGGCGCCTTCCGACCGTCCGATCCAGTTGCGCTGCATCGTCTTGACGCGGTCGGACCAGTGCGCCAGGCGGTCGAGCCCTTCGAGCAGACGATCCGCGTAGGAGGTGACGCGAAAGAACCACTGCGTCAGGTCGCGGATCTCGACCGGATCGTCGGAGCGCTCGCAGCGTCCTTCGATGACCTGCTCGTTGGCGAGCACGGTCCGGCAGCCCGGGCACCAGTTCACGGGGGCCGTCTTGCGGTACGCGAGCCCCTTCTCCCACATGCGGAGGAAGAGCCACTGGTTCCAGCGGTAGTACTCCGGATCGCAGGAGGCGAGCTCCTTGGACCAGTCGTAGAGGCAGCCCAGCGCGTAGAGCTGCTCCTTCATCCGGGCGATGTTCTCGAGCGTGTACGTGCGCGGGTGGACGCCGCTCTTGATGGCCGCGTTCTCGGCGGGAAGCCCGAAGGCGTCCCAGCCCATCGGGTTCAGCGCCTTCCTTCCGGCCATGCGCTCGCGCCTGTAGAGCGCGTCGCCGAGGATGTAGTTGCGTCCGTGGCCGACGTGCAGGCGGCTGCCCGAGGGGTACGGGTACATGTTGAGCATGTAGAACTCGTCCCCGGGGACGCTCGTGTCCACGTAGGCCACGCGCGCGTCGGCCCACCGCTTCTGCCACTTGCCCTCGATCTGCCCGGGGGCGTACTTCTCGGTCATCGGCGGGGGATATTAACGGTTTCAGGTTTCAGGTTTCCGGTTCCAGGTGGTCCCCTTGAAACCTGCAACTTGGAACCTGGAACCTCACCGCGCGGTCGGCCGGAACCGCAGCGTGGCGTCGGGAAGGCGGCGCACCGGGTAGTCGAGGCGCCCGGAGGCCTCGACCTGCGTGAGCCGAAGCTGGCGCGGCCGCTCGAGCGCGCGGCGGTTGAACGGCACGTATCGGGCATCGACGCTGTTGATCGACGAGGAGGGATCCGAGAACACGAAGCCGGTGTCGGGGTAATAGACCTCGATCCAGCGGTGAAAGACGCCGCCGATCGACTCCTCGTAGCCCTCGCTGCCGGGTTTCGCGCGGAGAACACCCTGGATGGTGCGGGCGGTGATCCCGACGCGGCGCAGCAAGTCCACGGCCAGCTCCGAGATGCCGACGCAATGCCCCCGGCGCGACGCGAAGACCGACGCGGGGTCCTGGCGTCGCGAGCGGTCCGTGTCGTATCGGACGTACGCGGCGACGCCAGAGAGAATCCGCTCGACGGCCTCGGCCTGCGTCGTGGCGTCTCCCGCCAGCGTCCGGGCGAACGCGTCCCGTTCCCCCGACCGCGCGAGGGAGGCGTCGGGCGCCGCGTCCGTCGGGAAGGGCGCACGGCTCGACAGCGGCATCGCCGACACGCGCACGGAAAGCTCCAGCTCCCCTCCTTCGCGCGGCGTCACCGCCAGCGAGTATCCGTCGTTGTCGTACTGGTCGAAGAGCCGCCCCGCGTCGGCGCCCGCCGCCCGGTATATCGCCAGCTCGTCGGCGCGCGCGGCCACCGCGAAG
>JBKOZO010000085.1:0-2886 GCA_046725935.1 Acidobacteriota bacterium
GGGATCGCCCGCGAGACGGCGCTGCTTGCGGAAGAACTGTCGCGTCGGGGGCCGGTGGTCTACTTTACGTTCTCGCGCCGCTACCCGCGCTGGCTCGACCCGCGTCGTTTCGACGTGGATCCCGGGCTGGGACCGTCGCCGGCCACGCCGATTCTGGATTACCGTTCCCCGCTGTCCTGGAAGCGCGCCGCCGACGCGATCGCGGCCGAAAGACCCGCGGCGCTCCTCGTGCCGTGGTGGACCGGTTTCTGGGGTCTTCCCATTCGGGCGTTGCTGCGGTGGCTCAAACGCCGCGCCCCGGAGACGCGGCGGATCCTCATCTGTCACAACGTCGAGGACCATGAGGGCGGTGCGCTCCGTGGCTTCCTCGCCCGCGGCGCGTTTCTCTCGGCGGACGGCTTCATCGTCCACGCCGAGGAGGACCGCGCGCGTCTTTCGCGCATCGCGCCCGATTGCCCCGCGCTTGTGATGCCGCACCCGGTCGCGCCGGCGGCGGCGCCGTCCCGCGCGGAGGCGCGGCGGCGCCTCGGCCTGGACGACGCGCCGCTCGTCCTCTTTCTCGGGCTGGTGCGGCGATACAAAGGCGTGGACGTGCTCCTCGACGCCGCGCCGGAAATCGTCCGCGCAGCCGGAGCGCGCATCGCCGTGGTGGGAGAGGTCTTCCCCGACGCGGAGGAGCTCTCGCGGCGCGCAGCGGCGAGCTCCGTGCGCGACCGGATCCTCTGGAAGGATTCCTACGTCTCGGAGGAAGAGATGGGCGTGTGGCTCGCCGCCTGCGACGTCGTAGTCCTTCCGTATCGCCGCATCTCGGGAAGCGGAATCGCCGCACGCGCCTTCGCCGCGGGTCGTCCCGTCGCCGCCTCGGACGTCGGCGGGTTCATGGACGTCGTCGAGCCAGGCGTGAACGGGGAACGTTTCGCGCCCGGCGACGCGAAGGCGCTCGCCTCTTGCGTTGCCACCGTTCTCGCGCGGCCGCCCGGCTTCTACGCCGAGGGGCTCGCGCGCGCGGCCGAGCGCGCCTCGTGGCCGCGGTATGTCGATGCGCTGTTGCAGTTCGTGGCGGCGCAGCGCTAGAACCCGCGTTCCGAATATACTGCGCGTTCCTATGGACCTGGAGCTCTCCGAAGAGCAGCGGCTCCTCCAGCAAGCGGTTCGGGACTTCGCCGAGGAGGCGGTCCGCCCGCGTGCGGCGGTCATCGACCAGACGGGAGAATTTCCGAAAGACCTCTTCCACAAGGCCGGCGAGCTGGGTCTGGCGGGCGTGGCCGTGCCGGCGGAGCACGGGGGCTCCGGCATGGACACCGTCTCCTACTCGATCGTGATCGAAGAGATCTCCCGGGTCTGCGCGAACATGGGAGTCATCCTTTCGGTCAACAACTCCCTGGTCTGCGATCCCATCGAGAAGTACGCCAACGCCGAGCAGAAGAAGAAGTTCCTCGAGCCGCTGGCGCGCGGAGAGAAGCTCGGCTGCTTCGCGCTGACCGAGCCGGACGCGGGCTCGGACGCCGGCAACCAGAAGACCCGCGCCGTCAGGGAGGGCGACTGCTACCGCATCACGGGCCAGAAGGTGTTCATCACCTGCGGCCAGGCCGCGGACGTATGCCTGCTCTTCGCGATGACGAACCCCGAGAAGAAGATCCGCGGCATCTCGGCCTTCCTCGTCGACACTTCGGCGCCGGGCTTCGACCGCTCGCGCCACCAGGTCAAGCTCGGCGTGAACGCCTCCGGCACGGTCGAGATCTTCCTGACCGACGTGAGGGTTCCCGCCGCCGACCGTCTGGGCGCAGAAGGGGAGGGGTTCAAGATCGCGATGACGACGCTCGACGGCGGGCGCATCGGCATCGCGTCGCAGGCAGTGGGGATCGCTCAGGAAGCATTCGAGGCGGCGCTGTCGTACTCGAAGGCCCGAAAGGCGTTCGGCCGGCCGATCTCGGACTTCCAGGTCCTGCGGTTCTACCTCGCCGACATGGCCACCGAAATCGACGCCGCGCGGCTCCTGACGCGCAAGGCCGCGGCCGCCAAGGACGAAGCCAGGCGCTCGGGCGGCCGCTTCTCGATGGAAGCCGCGATCGCCAAGCTCTACGCCGCCGAGATGGCGCAGCGCGTCACGACCAAGGCTCTGCAGATGCACGGCGGATACGGCTACACGAAGGAGTACCCCGTCGAGCGCAATTTCCGCGACGCCCGGATCACCGAGATCTACGAGGGCACCAGCGAGATCCACCGGCTCATCATCGCCCGCGAGATCTTCAAGGATATGGGGCTGCAGATCGGATGAAAGCGCCGCAGGTTAATTTCGTTCTCATCGCGCTGGTCGTCACCCGTCGCCTGCTCCCGGGTCCAGTAGCTCTGCGGCGGATTGCTGGGAGAGAATCCAATTGCGACTTCCCCTCCCATTTCCACGGTCCGCGAAGCGGACCGCTAGAGGTCTGAGTTGGCACAAACCCGAATGTTCCGGGACCGGATGGTCTCGATGGAGCAGACGCTCGAAGGCGGAGAGAAACACCTCGCGCTGCTCAAGGAGCTCTGCCGCGAGGCGTTTCCGGAGTTCGAATACCGCGAGCACGCCCTCGACCACGAGCGGGACCTCTTCGTGATGGAGCTCGAGAGCCCCGCGGGCCAGCGCGCGCGCATCGCGTGGACGCGCATGGTCCTCTTCGACGCCGAGCGGATCCCGACGCTGACGGGGGATCCGGCGGCCGCGTTGCGGCGCAAGATCGTCGACTTCCTGAAGAACCGGGCGGGACGCTCCGAGATCGTCGTGACCTTTCGCCATCTCGAGGAAGGATGGGTCGACACGCCCGAGCCTCGTCGCGAGGGCGGACGCCGTCGGCGTCGGGGACGCGGAGGACGCGGCGGAGGCGCACAGGATCGTCGTCCTCAGGG